>CAZQMH010000063.1:0-4259 GCA_964594435.1 uncultured Alcanivoracaceae bacterium | reverse complement strand
TGCCATGAGGGCAAAAAACTTGATGTGGTTTCCGCTTTTGAAGCATGGGGTGAAAAAGTCGCAGGCACTATGGATGAAGAAACTTTTGATGAAATTGTGCAAAAAGCCTGCCCATCTGCTGGAGCCTGTGGCGGCATGTACACCGCCAACACGATGGCATCAGCGATTGAAGCGATGGGCATGAGTTTTCCCTACAATTCATCCAATCCAGCTATTTGCCAACAAAAATTAGACGAATGTGAGAATATAGGTTCACAAATTGCCTATTTAATTAAACACGACATAAAACCACGTGATATTGTCAGCAAAAAAGCTTTGGAAAACGCCTTTCGATTAGTCACTGTTTTGGGTGGATCTACCAATGCGGTTTTGCACTTTCTAGCCATAGCTGATGCCGCAGGTATTGATTTTGAGTTGAAAGATTTTCAAAAAATCAGCGACAACACACCATTTTTAGCCAACCTAAAACCCAGTGGCAAATACCTCATGGAAGACTTGCACGAAGTTGGCGGAGTGCCTGCTGTCATGAAATACATGTTAGAAAATAATATGTTACATGGTGATTGCATGACCATCACAGGCAAAACCATAGCAGAAAATTTATCGCAAGTTAAATCCTTATCACCCATCCAAGATGTCATCAAACCATTGGATAAGCCAATAAAAGCCACAGGACATATTCGTATTTTGTTTGGCAATTTAGCCTCTGATGGTTCGGTTGCCAAAATCACAGGCAAAGAAGGGCTAAAATTCACAGGCAAAGCCAAAGTTTTTGATTCAGAACTGGCGGTCAATCATGGTATTGCCAACGGCGAAGTGGAAAAAGGTGATGTCGTAGTCATTCGTTACGAAGGGCCAAAAGGCGGACCAGGAATGCCCGAAATGCTCAAGCCAACCGCTGCCATCATCGGAGCGGGTTTAGGTAACGATGTGGCATTGATTACCGATGGACGATTTTCAGGTGGCACCCACGGTTTTGTGGTTGGGCATATCACCCCAGAGGCACAGGTTGGCGGCACCATCGCCTTAGTAAAAAATGGTGATAAAATTAGCATAGATGCCACCACCAACGAATTAATACTTCATGTCGATAATAAAGAACTGCAAAATAGAAAAGCACAATGGCAAGCACCACCGCTAAAATATGCCCGTGGTGTCTTGCGAAAATATTCCCGTAACGTAACTTCCGCATCAAGAGGGTGTTTAACCGATGTTTAAAGCTCAAAGCAACTCAATAAAATCCATAGTCAACAAAAATTGGCAACAAATTCATGACGAACAACCTGAAGAAACCGCCGAAAATATCTCCGGAGCCGAAGCACTGATAAAAAGTCTGCTGTTAGAAAATGTCGAAGTCATGTTTGGTTACCCAGGCGGAGCCATTATGCCAACCTATGACATCATTCATCAATACCAAGATAAAATAAAACACATCTTGGTAAGGCATGAACAAGCCGCAGCCCACGCAGCACAAGGATATGCCCGAGCATCTGGCAAGGTAGGCGTTTGCATTGCCACATCAGGGCCTGGTGCGACCAATCTTATTACTGGCATTGCCGATGCCATGATTGACTCAACCCCCTTGGTCTGTATTACCGGTCAAGTGCACAAAGATTTGCTGGGAACCGATGCCTTTCAAGAAACCGACATCATTGATATTTGTATGCCTGTGACCAAATGGAATTACAAAATTACCGAAGCCAGTGAAATCCCAAAAGTCGTGGCACGTGCTTTTTATATCGCTAAATCGGGTCGTCCAGGGCCCGTATTAATCGACATAACCAAAAATGCTCAAATGGATTATTTTGATTTTATCTATAAAAAATGTTTGCACTTTAACAGCTATATGCCCGAACCCACACCAAAACTAGCCGCCATAAAAGAGGCTGCCGATTTGATAAATTATGCAAAAAAACCCCTAGTAATTTTCGGTCAAGGCGTGATTTTGGGAAATGCAGAAGCAGAATTTAAAGACTTTTTAGCCAAAAGCGGCATACCCGCAGCGGCAACCATCATGGGTATTTCAGCCATAGAAAATGATCACCCAAACTATGTTGGTATGCTTGGAATGCATGGCAACTACGCACCCAACTTATTAACCAACCAATGCGATGTATTAATTGCCATAGGCATGCGATTTGATGACAGGGTCACAGGTACGCTCAAGACCTATGCCAAACAAGCCAAAATCATCCATCTGGAAATAGACAACAGCGAAATTCACAAAAACGTCCGTGTTCACGTACCCGTTCTCGGCAATGTAAAATACACCTTGCCACAAATTACCGATAGAATTATCGAAAAAACTTACCCGCAATGGTTTGAGGAATTTGCCCAACTGCAACAACAAGAACACGACGCCGTCATTGCCAATGATTTAGCACCGAAAAACGAGGCTATTTCCATGCCCGAAGTCATTCAACTGGTCAATGAACTCACCGGAAATCAAGCCATTATCGTCACCGATGTTGGACAACACCAAATGGCAGCCTGTCGCTACAGCCACTTTAAAAACTCGCGATCATTAATAACCTCAGGCGGACTTGGTACGATGGGATTTTGTATCCCTGCTGCCATGGGAGCCAAAATTGCCAAGCAACAAAGCATTGTGGTCGGCATCGTCGGTGATGGCGGTGTACAAATGAACATCCAAGAACTCGGCACCATAATGCAGAGTGAAATAGCGGTCAAAATCATCATACTTAACAACCAATTTCTCGGCATGGTCAGGCAATGGCAAGAATTGTACTTTGACAAAAGATACGCCTCCACTCACATGCTCAGTCCAAACTACCAAGTTTTGGCATCCGCCTATGGCATAGCGAGTGAAAAAGTAGAACAACGAGCACAACTAAAAAACAGTTTACAAGCCATGTTTGCCCATGCAGGAGCCTATGTTCTTGAAATTATGGTTGGACAAGAAGATAATATATTCCCAATGATATCACCAGGTGATTCGGTATCCGACATGAGGTTAAAATAACATGAACACAGCATTTGAAAGCACCAAAAAAGATTATACCCTTGCCCTATTCTCACGTAATCGAGCAGGCATTCTCAATCGCATAACCTCAGTTTTTTCCCGCATTAAGCTTAATATTGACAGCTTGAATGTATCAGAAACCGAAACCAAAGGCGTCTATCGCTATTCCGTACGGGTCAATACCACCGAAAAACTGGTACGACGAATAACCAAACAAATCGAAAAACAAGTCGATGTCCTCAAGGCTGTATTTGCCACCGATGATTTAATCGTGCAACAAGAAGTGGCATTATACAAAATACCATCTGAAGTCATGATTGATGACATCCAAACCGAGGACATCATTCGCAAACACAACGCCAAAATACTGCGTATTCACCGCGAATACACCGTCATCGAAAAAACGGGGCATAAACACGAAACCCAAGCCCTATTTGATGAACTAGAACCACACGGCATCATAGAATTTGTCCGATCAGGACCTATCAGTATTGGCAAAATAAACTATTAACTAAACTACAAAAGAGAAAAAAAATGGCAAAATTAAATTTCGGCGGCACATTAGAAGAAGTGGTAACACGTGAAGAATACCCTTTAGCAAAAGCCCAAAAAAACCTAAAAGACAAAACCATAGCTGTACTTGGCTACGGCGTACAAGGACCAGGACAAGCCTTAAACCTGCGAGACAATGGTTTTAATGTGATTGTTGGTCAACGACAAGAATCGCCCTCATGGCAAAAAGCCATAGACGATGGATTTGAACCAGGAAAAACCCTATTCCCAATTGATGAAGCCACACAAAAAGCCGACATCATCATGTATTTATTATCCGATGCTGGGCAAATTGCCGCATGGGATACCGTCAAAGCCAACCTCAATGCAGGAGATACCTTATATTTTTCACACGGTTTCGGTATAACTTACCACGACCAAACCGCCATAGTACCACCCAAAGAGGTTGATGTAGTTTTGGTCGCACCCAAAGGTTCAGGTCGTTCACTTCGCACTCTATTTCTTGACGGCAAAGGCTTAAACTCAAGCTACGCCGTCTTCCAAGATGCCAGCGGCAATGCCAAAGATACCGCACTATCACTGGGCATTGGTGTTGGTTCGGGTTATTTATTTGAAACCGACTTCAAACGCGAAGTGTACTCGGATTTAACTGGCGAACGCGGCATTTTAATGGGAGCCATCGCTGGCATGTTTGAAGCCCAATACAACGTGCTCCGCAAACACGGTCACTCACCATCTGAGGCGTTTAACGAAACCGTAGAAG
>CAZQMH010000062.1:0-12957 GCA_964594435.1 uncultured Alcanivoracaceae bacterium | reverse complement strand
TACCCATTGTAACTCCTATGCGTTCCCACGCAGAGCGTTGGAACGAGATGAGACTGGCACAACACATCTCCGAGATATTACCAGCCACCCATTTTATGCACATGATTCGTGCCGTTGTCCTCAAAGATGCAGATGCCAATAGCTTAGTTTATGACAACTTATGGTTATTGAGTTTTACTATCATTGGTATTATGATTGCTTCTATTCGCTTTAAGAAACGCTTGGATTGAGGGTTTTGTTTTAAATATTTATTGCATCCATTAGCATTTTTAAGCTTACAAGTTACAACAACTACATTTGCAGAACCCGAGGACGACAAACATTTGAAAATTTGTCAGGTATAAAAGCATCCAATATATATTCCTTGTTAGCTATAAAAGTGTATTTAAGTGATTCTTCACCATCATAATAGGATGCATCAATTTGAATAGTGCATTTAATTACAATTTCGTGAATTCCTGGTTCAAGCCAAAATTCTTTATTTTTAGAATTTTTTTGTGCTCTAATTTTAGCCCCATCTACTGTAACAAAATGTACGTTTTTTTTAGTTCCAATTGGCATCAAAATTCCTCCAATCACTCCAGAAGCTCCACTTTTACCTTGAGCATATACTATAGAAATAATCTTTCTTTTTTCTGCCGATGCGTTCGATTTTAAGGCTTGGGTTGCACATCCAAATAGTTGAGAAAATAAAAAAAGACTTGTACTTAACCTAGCAAAAAAAACCATAAAATATCTCAGAGAATTATAATTAGATTTTAATTATACTATAATCTCTATTAGGGATTCAATCTATTCTATTTGATTTTGTGATTAGAACTAGATACGCAAGAGTCTGAAATTGAAAGCTTGCCCTCATTTTGAAGAATTCATTGAACAAACTAACGCTAACAATCATCACTATATTGCAGTTTCCTTTTCAATTTATAATAAAATGTTCACAGGTATCATTCTAAGTGTTGGTGCTATCTGGGGACACCTTATCATGGGGCTGGATTTTACCTTGCCCAGCATGATTGGATTTGTGTCATTGGCAGGCATCATGGTCAATGATTCAATCCTTTTGGTCATCTTTGTCAAACACCATGTCGAAGAAGGCATGAGCTTTCTCGCCGCCGCTGGTCAAGCCGTTTAAAAGTTGTGATGATAAATTAGATAGCAGCAATTTCTCTATACTGGTGATTAAGCTTTTACATCTTTTGCTCGAAGAGGTAAAATGCGTTTTTTATGTAGAAAGCGACAATTTATGAACAATTCAACTAAATCAGGATTAAGTTACAAAGATGCTGGTGTAGATATTGATGCAGGAAATGATTTAATAGATAAGATAAAACCTGCGGTGAAATCCACAAAACGTAAAGGCGTCATGGGTACCATTGGTGGTTTTGGCGGTTTATTTGATTTGTCGAAGTTAGAGTATAAAAACCCTGTTTTAGTCTCAGGCACGGATGGTGTTGGCACAAAGCTGATGCTGGCAAATCGCTTGGATAATCACTCAACTATTGGCATTGATTTGGTGGCGATGTGTGTTAATGATGTCATTGTTTTGGGTGCTGAACCTTTGTTTTTTCTTGATTATTATGCTTGTGGCAAACTCGAAACCAAGCAGGCAGCAAAAGTTATTGCTGGTATTGCCGAAGGTTGCAAACAAGCCAATTGTGCATTAATTGGTGGCGAAACTGCCGAAATGCCTGGTATGTATCCTGCTGGTGATTATGACTTGGCGGGTTTTGTTGTTGGTGTTGTGGAAAAAGGTCAAGCCATCACGGGTGAAAACATACAGGCCGATGATGTTATTATTGGCATTGCTTCATCGGGTCCACATTCCAATGGGTATTCCCTCATTCGTAAAGTACTGGAAGTCAATGCGACGGATTTAAACGAAAAATTAGGCGATAAATCACTTGGGGAGCTCTTGCTTGCTCCAACGCAGATTTATGTTAAGCCGCTGTTGCAATTGATTGATTCTGCCATTGATGTCAATGGTATTGCTCATATTACTGGTGGTGGTTTAAGTGAAAACATCAGCCGAGTTGTGCCAGATGGTCTGGCTATTGATATTGATTTATCGAGCTGGGATTGCGTTGATATTTTCACATGGTTGCAAGATAAAGGCAAGATAAGCGATGAGGAAATGCTGCGTACTTTTAATTGTGGCATTGGTATGGTTGTTATTATCAACAAAAATGATAGCGAGGAGTGCTTGGATTTAATCACAAAAACGGGGTTGCAATGCTGGCAGATTGGTACAGTCCGTGTAGCCAGTGATGATAAAGAAGATGTCTACTACTTTTAATATTGCTGTTTTTATTTCTGGTACTGGCAGTAATCTGGCTGCCATCTTAAAAAACCAAAAGAAGTACCATTATTGCGTTGCTTTAGTCATCAGCAATAAAGCGAATGCTAAAGGTCTGCAACATGCCAAAAAATACAATATTCCTACTTTTTGCTTTAAATGGGATAAAAATGACCCAAATTTAACAATTGTTCAAAAAGAATTAAAAAAACACACAATAGACCTGATTGCTTTGGCTGGTTTTATGCGTATTTTACCTGCTGAATTTATCAATTTTTATAAAAATCGCATCATTAATATCCACCCCTCTTTGCTGCCAAAATACAAAGGTTTGCATACACATCAACAAGTTATCGACAATAAAGACAAGTTTCACGGTGCGAGCGTTCATTATGTTACTGCCAAATTAGATGCGGGTAAAATCATTACTCAAGTACAAATACGGGTTCCTAACAAGTGTGATGCCAAAAGCCTTGCGGCACAATTATTGTTCTCTGAACATGCACTTTTCCCCTATACCATCGGTTTAATTGCTCAAAATCGTGTACAATGGCGTGAAAACACATTGTACATAGACGACAAAGAATTAACCCAGCCTCTCATCATTTACAAATAATTACGATACTATGCTAAAAAATACGTCACTACTTTTACTGCTATTTTGCACCCAAAGTTATGCACTTGATTTATTCAAAGCCCAATACCATGTCTTTAAAGATGGCAAGGAAATTGGCTCAAGCTCAATTGAATTAAAAAAACAAGACAATTACTTTTCCATTATTGACCAGACCAAAGGCACGCATGGTATGGCATCATTTTTGGGCTTTAAACGCACCGAAGTGACTGATTTTTTTGTTAAAGATGATGGGTTAATTCCAGAACTTTACCAAATGGAACAAAAAGTCGCCTTTAAAAAACGACGTTCAAACTATCAGGTCGATGACGAAACACAAATGGTTTACGGCGAACACAAAGGCAAAGCATGGCAAATCAAACTACCCAAAGATTTTAGCACGCCAAATCTGGTTTCTCTAAGATTAGCCGAAGATGTTTGTGCCAATAAAACCGAAAACTTAAACTATAATGTCCTCAAACGTGGCGAACTGGTCAATTATCAATTCACTATTATTAGCCAAAAAGACAACATCATTGAAGTGGAGAAAGTCCATGCCAAGCCCTCACGCATCACCAAAACATGGTTAGATACTAACCAACATTGCATTTCTGTCAAAACCTACCATGCCGAAGAAGGCGAAGACCCATTGGAATCTAAATTGATGCAGGTGACTTTTTTTAATTGACCCCAAATGCTGCATATTTCCCTGCATTTCCTTACTCCTCTTGTCATAATCTTACTTTTTTTCAGAAAAAAATGGGCTAGGCTATTTACCGAGAAAAAGCGGAAAATAGCACAAATCCAGCTTTTCTGTAATAGATTACCTATTCTCGGACAAGCTTCTAGAATCTATTTGATATTGATAATGACGATGCTGGTTGATGTCGATCATTTGTTGGCAGTACCGATATATGATGCCAATCGGTGCAGCATCGGCTTTCACCCTTTGCACAGTTATTATGCTATTTTGATTTATATTATTGCCTGCTTGCATCCTTTGACTCGACTTGTTGGCATTGGCTTATGTATCCATATGGCATTGGATTTAATTGATTGTTTGTGAAACTGGAAAAATTACATAGCTATATAAAAAAAACCATCCGTGGCTAGAAAATTACCTTATGTGTTCACTTAATAATGTAGATGAAAATTTGACAGTGAGCAAAAAATGTTAAGACAACGTATTTCTTAACATACTTTGCATTATATACTACTATATTCGTACGTACAAGACACTAAGATAATTTTTACTGTTTTTTTTCATTTTTTTCATTTTTTGAGCTATCTGGCTTTTTATAATCGCCAATCACACCTTTTAAAAGGCAGACTTTTTTAACGGGGCACTTGTTGCAGCTGGCAACGGCGGCATAAGGGCAAAGTAACATAGTTTATTCTCCTGGGAGCTTGTCTGAGAATAGATATCCTACTACGAAAAAGGTGAATTTGGGCACTTTTTCACCTGATTCTCGTCAAATAGGGCTACTATTCTCCTCAAATCATGCAAAAACTTGCCTCAAATTACCTTTCCCTCGCTACGGTTTCTATTCTCGGACAAGCTCCTATCTTTCTGATAATTCAATAAGTTGTTGTTTATTTAATATTGTAAGGGTGTGTTTTTCTAGCTTTAGGGCTCCAAGTTTTTGAATTTTTTTAAAAATACGGCTGAGGGTTTCTTCTGCCATACCTAAATAACTGGCTATATCTCTTTGTGAAATAGGCAAAAAGAATTCCTCGGCAGAATAGCCCCGCATTTCAAATCTCTTGGATAAAGTTAATATAAACAGTGCTAATTTGGCTTTAGAACCAATATCTATGTGATTTTTTTTGCAAGAGAATATCTCCTTGCTCATTATTTTGATTAAGTTTTTTTGGATTATTGGGTAATCTTCTGCCACTTCTAGTAATGCATCAAAAGGTATCTTGCAATAGGAGCTCATCGTCAAGGCACTGACGGTTGATTGGTAGATATCTTCATGGATGCCATCCAAGCCCATGATTTCACCAGGCAAATGGAAGCCTATTATGCGTTCTTTGCCGTTTTCTTCGACGACTGTTGTTTTAAACATGCCAGAATGAACCACATACAATGCGGTAAATTTTTCACCATAGGTAAAAAGCAGCTTGTTTTTATCTATCAATTGGGATTGATTTATGATGGATTCGAGCTCTTCCAATTCATCGACACTTAAGCCTGATGGTAAACATAAAGAGCTGACCGCACATTTCTGGCAGCGTGATTGGGGTTTGTAGATTTTTTTTTGAAATAAATCGAGTTGGGCTGTTAAATTTGTCAACGGCTTTTACATTTCTAGTTTAATGGTTAAGATTATGGCATAAAGTGGGGTTTTTGGGTATTCAATTCGAGGTAATAGCTAAATAAATAACAAAATTTGATTAATATCAATATTGTTATATTAGCAAATGCTTATAATAGGCGAATTATTTTTTTTAATGAGGGTATAAATGAAAACAAATTTTAATGACGAAATCGTCAAAAAGTTTGCCATTGCCACAATTGTATGGGGCATTATCGGTATGCTAGTTGGTGTATATATTGCCGCTGAGATGGCATGGCCATTGCTAAATATGGATATTCCTTGGTTGACTTTTAGTCGCTTGCGACCCTTGCATACCAATGCGGTAATTTTTGCTTTTGGCGGTAATGCTTTAATTGGCACCTCTTTTTATGTGGTTTACCGAACCTGTAAAGCTAACTTGTTCGCACCAAAACTTGCCTCATTTGTGTTTTGGGGTTATCAATTGGTTATTGTTGGTGCGGTGGTTACCTTACCTTTTGGCTATACGCAATCACGAGAATATGCAGAACTCATTTGGCCGATTGATGTATTCTTGACCATCGTTTGGGTAGCTTATGCGGTTGTTTTCTTCGGTACAATCACCAAACGCAGAGAAAAACATATCTTTGTTGCCAATTGGTTTTATGCCGCGTTTATCATCACCATTGCTTTATTGCATATTGTCAATAACTTACAAATTCCGGTGAATTGGCACTTATCCTATTCTGTTTATCCTGGAGCGGTGGATGCTATTGTGCAATGGTGGTATGGGCATAATGCCGTTGGCTTTTTCTTAACGGCTGGCTTTCTTGGCATGATGTATTATTTTATTCCAATGCAAGCAGGACGACCCGTATATTCTTACCGTTTGTCTATTGTTCATTTCTGGGCATTAATCTCTTCTTACATGTGGGCTGGACCGCATCATTTGCATTACACTTCGCTGCCTGATTGGACCCAATCATTGGGTATGGTGTTTTCCTTGATTTTGCTCGCACCTTCGTGGGGCGGTATGATTAATGGTATTATGACCTTATCTGGAGCGTGGCATAAATTACGTGATGACCCTATTATAAAGTTCCTCATCGTTTCCTTGTCATTCTACGGCATGTCAACTTTTGAAGGTCCAATGATGGCGATTAAAACGGTTAATGCTTTGTCACATTATACCGATTGGACTATTGGTCATGTGCATTCTGGAGCTTTGGGCTGGGTTGCCTTGATTACTATTGGTTCTTTGTATGTATTAATTCCTCGCTTATGGCACAAAAAAGCCATGTATTCTACCAAACTTATTAATACGCATTTTTGGATTGCGACTTTGGGTATTGTTTTGTACATTGCATCTATGTGGATAGCAGGGGTCATGCAAGGCTTGATGCAACGTGATATCAATGCTGATGGTTCTGTTGTTTGGACCTTTGCTGAAATCGTTAAATCAACTTACCCCTATTATATTGCTCGATTTATTGGTGGTCTTTTGTTCTTAACAGGCATGTGTATTATGTTTTATAACTTTATTATGACGCTTAAGTCAAAAGGTGATGCCATTCCCTTAGAAAACAATTTAGCAGGAGATGTCGCATGAGTAAGCACGCTAAAATAGAAAAAAACATTGGTCTAATGGGCATACTGATTGCACTTGTAGTCAGCATGGGTGGTTTGGTTGAAATTGTTCCTCTTATGTTTCAAACCAGTGTCATTGAACCGCACCCAAACCTCAAACCATACACCGCTTTGCAATTGGCAGGTCGTGATATTTATATTTCCGAAGGTTGTTATAATTGTCATTCGCAACAAATTCGACCTTTTGTGGATGAAACCTTGCGTTATGGGCATTATTCACAAGCCAATGAATTTGTTTATGACCGTCCATTTCAGTGGGGTTCAAAGCGTACAGGACCTGATTTGCACCGTGTTGGCGGCAAATACACCGATGAATGGCACGAGTACCATTTGATGGATCCTCGTTCTGTTGTACCCGAATCGAACATGCCTGGCTATCCTTGGTTGGCAGATAATATGGTGGATGCCGAGCAAACAGCGGCAGGTATGAAAGTTTTATACGAATGGTTCGACCATCCTTATAGCGAAGAACAATTGAAAAATGCGGTCGCCGATGTGGATGGTAAAACCCAACTGGAAGCCTTAATTGCCTATTTACAAGTTTTGGGAACTGCTATTCCAAGGAGTTACAAATGATCAGTGGAATATTTATCATTGTGATGATGTTTGCCTTTTTTGGCATTATTTATTGGGCTTATAGCGACAAGCAGAAAGCCAATTTTGAGCACATGTCTAGCTTGCCGCTGGATGACAATTTTGAATTAACAGACCAAGAAGGTGATGAAAATGGTAATGTCTAGTGGTTGGAGTATTTATATTGTAATAATCGTGGTTGTGCATATCATTGGTTATGCTTATTTATTGTGGTCAACCTCCAAAATGAAGGCCAAAGACCAAAAACAAGGCGAAACAACAGGGCATAGCTGGGATGGTATTGAAGAATACAACAATCCACTTCCTCGTTGGTGGTTGTTTATGTTTATCTTAACCATACTTTTTGCTATTGGTTATTTGGTGCTTTATCCAGGCATGGGCAATTACAAAGGCACGCTTAACTGGACACAAGAAAACGCTTGGGCGGCTGAAAACAAAGAGGTTCTAGCAAAAAGAGCAGAATTATTTAGCTCATTCATCGACAAATCCATTCCACAAATGATAAAAGATGAAAAAGCCATTGCCATTGGCGAACGCTTGTTTTCCAACCATTGCAGCACATGTCATGGGTCCGATGGTGGTGGAGCTATTGGCTTTCCAAACTTAAAAGACAACGATTGGTTATACGGTGGAAAACCAGAAAATATTTTACAAACCATAACCAATGGTCGTCACGGCGTTATGCCTGCTTGGGGCTCGGCTCTTGGCGATGATGGCGTAAAACAAGTGGCAGCTTATGTGCGTAATTTTAGCGAACACGGGCAAGATGAAACCTTAGTTGCCGAAGGTCAGAAAAAATTTGCCATGTTTTGTGTGGCATGTCATGGAGCCGATGCCAAAGGCAACCATTTGATGGGAGCTCCTAATCTAACTGATAATACCTGGTTGCATTCCTTTGATTCTGGTATGGTTGAAAATATTTTATTGGAAGGAACATCAGGAACAATGCCCGCTCATGGTGATATTTTAGACGCCGGTAGCATTAAGGTTTTGGCAGCCTATGTCTACTCTTTGAGTCATGAATAAGATGAATTCCACCGATATAAATTTTAACGAAAGACAGCTCAAACGGATATTTTATCGCCGTTTGGCTGTTGTTATTTGGGCATCCTTTGTTGTTGCGGCAGCACAGACCATGGGGTTTTTTGCTGCATTTGACCCTGTATTAATGGGGCAACTGGCAACATTTAATGTAGACATCACAGCGATGGAAGGTTATACTTTTGGCTTTATCTTCTTTTGGGCATTCAATCTAATTACGGCGGTGTTGGTCGGCTTGGTTTTGGTTTCTCCACGCACAAAATTAGCCAAAAATACCCGTTCACACCAGAACGGATAAAACCGCTTGCAAAATCCACCAACCGAGAAATAAATAATGAGTGATGACAAACAACCTTTAGAGATACAGCTCTATGAAAAAAGGAAGAAAATTCACCCAAGAAATGTCAAAGGTTTCTTCCAGCGACTCAGAAAAATTTCTTTGTACATGTTGCTTGGCATTTATTATTTGCTGCCTTGGCTAAATTTAAATGGACAACAGGCGGTACTTTTTGACTTACCAGCCAGAAAATTTTACATCTTTAACATCACATTTTGGCCACAAGATTTTATCTTTTTATCTTGGGCTCTCATTATTGCGGCCTTTACCTTGTTTTTTGTCACCGCTTTAGCAGGACGAATTTGGTGTGGATTTGCTTGTCCGCAAACCGTTTGGACTGAACTTTTTGTCCGTATAGAATATTGGATAGAAGGCGACAGAAACAAACGCATCAAACTCGACAAAGCTCCATGGAACTTCAAAAAAATAAAGACACGTGGACTCAAACTGTTTCTATGGATAATTCTGGCTCTATGGACAGGCTTTACTTTTGTTGGATTCTTCTCGCCAATTCGTGAATTGTTTACCCATGTTTTGAGCTGGAACTTGGGTTCCTGGGAAACCTTTTGGATATTCTTTTATAGTTTAGCAACTTTTGGCAATGCTGGATTTTTACGAGAACAAGTGTGCATGCACATGTGTCCTTATGCTCGTTTCCAAAGTGCCATGTTTGACCGAGATACCTTGATTATATCCTATGATGTGGCACGTGGAGAGCCACGCGTCGGTGGCAAACGCAAACGTGCCGAAGCTGAAAATGCTGGTGATTGCATCGAATGCCAAGCCTGTGTACAGGTCTGTCCAACAGGCATTGACATACGTGATGGTTTGCAATACGAGTGCATTGCATGTGCGGCTTGTGTTGATGCCTGCGATGAAGTGATGCTCAAAATAGGCAAAGAGCCAGGCTTGATAAAATACACCACCGAGAATGAATTAGAAGGCAAAAAAACACATATCTTACGCCCAAGAATCGTGCTTTATGCAGTCGCTTTGAGTATATTTTTAGGGCTTTTTGCTTATACTTTGATTAATCGCAAAGACATTGCGGTTGATATTTTACGTGACCGCAATAGTTTTTATCGCCAAATCGACAGCAAAACCATCGAAAATGTTTACAAACTAAAAGTCATGAATAAAGGCAAATCCGCTCAACAATACAAGATTACAGCCAAAGGTTTTGGCAAGGATTTAATCGTTATAATAGATGATAAGTTTAAAAACAGAGTCCTACCCGTTGGCGAAGTGCTCAACTTACCAGTCAAAGTCCGAGCGAATAAGGCTGATGTCAAACGGCACATTCAAAACATCGAACTCACCATCAGTGTGCTTGATGATGCCGATACAACCATAACTGAGGAGACAAAATATTTTGGACCACGCAAATAAAAAATCGACAAAGAAACCAACAAAACCTTGGTACAAATACCCAATGGTGTGGTTTGTTATTGCCTTGCCTTTAATCGCTGTAACCGCCTCAATGGTAACCATCGTTATTGCCACTAAACATGCCCCGCAAGTATTAGAACATAACGCTTCCTACCAGCAGAAAAACGATAAAAACTGAGCCCAACTGCACAAGCCGTACAGGGATAAGGATTAATTGTGGTAGAATGCTTTTTTTAATTAATTTCTCAGTAGTTGAGCATGTTATTTCCTGAACTTGTTAATTTAACAGATAATCTAGCAAGAAAAAATTCTCTCCATTTTAAAGGCGTCAAAGGCTTGGCTTTGCCATTGTTTTTGGCTGAGGTAAGCACAAATTTGTCAGGGCTAAATGTCGTATTAACCGAATCTGCTCACCAAAGCACAGTGTTAGAAGAAGAGTTGCAATTGGTCGCACCTGCAATAAAAGATAAGATTTTTCATTTCCCAAGTTGGGACACATTGCCTTATGATGTTTTTTCACCCAATCCTGAAATCGTCTCCCAACGCTTGGCATTTTTGCATTCGCTAAGCCATGATATTGAACAGGGTATTTTGATCATTCCCACCACCAATTTGATGCAACGCTTGGCGACTAAGTCTTTTGTTAAAGGTCGCTCATTGGTGATGAAAATTGGCACTAAATTTGCCCTCAGCTCTAAAAGATTATCTTTTGAAAACAATGGTTATTTATGTGTCAGCGAAGTTCGAGAACCTGGTGAATTTGCCGTGCGTGGTGGCATTTTTGATATTTTCCCAAGCGGTTCACGTCATGCCTTTCGGTTAGAGCTGTTTGATGATGAAATTGAATCCATTCGTATTTTTGATACCGATTCGCAACGCTCAGTAAAAAAAGTCGAACAAATTCACATTCTGCCTGCCAATGAGTTTCCTTTTGATGAGGCTGGCAGGCAATTGTTTTTACAAAAGTTTCGTGAAAACTTTGATGTCAACACCCATCGCAGTTCCATCTACCAAGATGTCAGAAAATCGGTACATTTTTCAGGTATCGAGCATTACTTACCCATGTTCTTTACCCAAACCGCGACCTTGTTCGATTTTCTACCTAAAAACACACATTTCATCCACGTTGGTAAAACCCTGCCCATCTTAAAAACATGGGACAAGCAAATACAAGCACGCCACAGCGAACGAAAGCATGACCTGCAACGCCCGATTATTGCTCCACATGAACTGTATATTCAACCACTGAAAATTGAGCAAGAATTACATAACTACAGCAATATTTACCTCAACCAAAGCCCTGAGGCGGTAGACACAAAGACACAATTGCCCTTTCGCTTCAATCCAGAAACCCACGACAATCAAGTGCAATGGTTAAATCGGCACGTACAAAAGGGCAAAAGAATTCTTATCGCGGCAGACTCCTTGGGGCGGGTTGATGTTATTAAGCGTCTATTTACCAAACAAAAACTCAACCTCGCACAAAGTGCCAGTATCGGTGATTTTATTGCCGAAAAAACAAATATTGCCATTACCATTGCTGCTATAGAAAATGGGGTGAACTTCACCACTAAAAATTTAATAATTTTAGATGAAAGCTGTCTTTTTGGTCAAAGAGCCAATCGCACACGCAAGAAAAAACGCTTCCAAGCCAATCCTGATGAAATTATTAGTAATTTAAGTGATTTGCATATTGGTTCACCTGTTGTGCATATTGATCATGGCGTGGGTCGTTACCGCGGCTTGGAAACGCATGATTTTGAGGGCGAAGCGGAATACTTAATTTTGGAATATTTTGGTGGTGATAAACTCTATGTTCCTGTCTCCTCATTGCATTTGGTCTCGCGCTACACCGGTGCTTCTGCCGAACATGCACCGTGGCATAAATTAGGTGGTGATCGTTGGCAGAAAATCAGAGAAAAGGCTGCCAAAAAGGTCAAAGATGTTGCCGCTCAATTGTTGCAACTCTATGCCATTCGGGAAGCCAGAGGCGGCACCAAAGTGAACTACAACGAGGCAGAATACTTGCAGTTCTGCCAAGGGTTTCCATTTGAAGAAACCGATGACCAACTGCAAACCATCGAAGCCGTCTTAAAAGACTTATCCAGCCCAAAATCTATGGACAGAGTTGTGTGTGGAGATGTTGGTTTTGGCAAAACAGAAGTGGCATTGCGAGCCGCATTTGTGGTCGCAAACGATGCCAAGCAAGTCGCCATTTTGGTGCCAACAACACTGCTTGCACAACAACATTACGAAAACTTTTTAGACAGATTTTCACCCTTCCCCATTCGAGTAGAGGTGCTTTCACGTTTTATCAAAGCATCTCAACAAAAGAAAATCATGCACGATATTGCCGAAGGAACCGTTGACATCGTTATTGGCACACATAAATTAGTACAAAAATCCATGCAGTTTAAAAATCTAGGCTTGGTGGTGATAGATGAAGAACATCGCTTTGGCGTTTCGCAAAAAGAACGTTTGAAAAAACTGCGGGCAGAGGTCGACATTTTAACCCTCACTGCCACCCCTATTCCACGCACCTTGAATACCGCCTTATCGGGTTTGCGTGACTTATCAATTATTGCAACGCCTCCCAAAGCCCGATTGTCGATTAAGACCCAAGTTATTGAATGGAACAATGCCACCATAAAAGAAGCCTGTCAGCGTGAAATACAACGTGGCGGACAAGTATACTTTCTGCATAACGATGTCAAAACCATCGAACAGATGTCACAAACCATTCAAAAACTGGTACCGCTGG
>CAZQMH010000061.1:5969-13092 GCA_964594435.1 uncultured Alcanivoracaceae bacterium | reverse complement strand
AGATTGGTATTGGCGTTGGTGCTTATGGTACGCAGTGAGATACTAGAAAAACCCTTTTCCGAAATGATTTGTTCAGTGGTATTAAGTATCCTTTCTTTGGTTGATAATACAGTCATAATTTTATTTTTTTAATAAGTAATGCGGTATTTTAAGTGATGCCATTATCGAATACAATTCAAACGTTTGTTTGAAGTAAAAAAAGCACCACTTTTAACGAAAAAATAACACTAACGCACTAAAAACTGTATAAAAATAAATTAAATTATTATTTAACAACAAAACAAGTGATAAAAACGTTATAAATCGTTATAATCGCGAGTTTTTTAGGATTAATCACAATAATTTAACTTATTTTTAAGATTGGCTTAACTTTCAAATGTAAATTAAGTTAAAATATTGGATTAATTGTTTTATCTAACTTTAAGAAATAAAACATATTTCTTATTAAATCAATTCGGAGTAACAAACAAAATGGCAGTTGAACAAACCTTGTCAATCATAAAACCAGATGCTGTGGCAAAGAACGTCATCGGACAAATTTACCAAAGATTTGAAGACGCAGGTCTTAAAATCATCGGTGCTAAAATGAAACACCTCAGCCAACAAGAAGCCGAAGGATTCTACGCCGTTCATAAAGAACGCCCTTTCTTTGCAGACCTTGTCAAATTCATGACCTCAGGTCCAGTAATGATTCAAGCATTACAAGGCGAAAATGCAATTGCCAAAAATCGCGAACTTATGGGTGCCACCAACCCAAGTGAAGCAGATGCGGGCACAATTCGAGCGGATTTTGCCGAAAGCATTGATGCCAATGCGGTGCATGGTTCTGATGCTGCTGAAACTGCCGCCGTTGAAATAGCCTATTTTTTTGCTACAACCGAAATCAGTGCTGGATAAAAATGACCGAAGCTCAGAAGAAAATAAGTGAAAATAAAATTAATCTTCTCGGCTTAGAAAGAGCCGTGCTGGAAAAACTGTTTGCCAAAATTGGGCAACCAAAATACCGTGCGGCTCAATTCATGAAAGGCTTATACCACCATCATTTAGCTGAATTTGACAACTACACAAACTTCAGCAAAGATTTACGACTGAAAATGCAACAATTTTCAACCCTTGAAGTTCCGCAAGTGGTCAGCGAAAGAAAGTCCAAAGATGGCACCATAAAATGGTTGCTACAAATGAAAGA
This sequence comes from uncultured Alcanivoracaceae bacterium, assembly GCA_964594435.1. Classification (GTDB taxonomy): domain Bacteria; phylum Pseudomonadota; class Gammaproteobacteria; order Xanthomonadales; family Marinicellaceae; genus NORP309. The sequence goes on along the minus strand of CAZQMH010000061.1, from coordinate 11,906 downwards.
AGGAAATGCCATAGAAACGGTGTATATTCCCGAGAAAAAACGTGGAACACTCTGTATTTCATCACAAATCGGTTGTTCGCTTAACTGCTCCTTTTGTGCAACAGGAGCACAAGGCTTCAATCGCCACCTCACAACCGCTGAGATTATTGGTCAGGTTTGGGTTGCTGCAAAACGATTAGGACAATCCACCAAAAATCGCAAAATTACCAATGTTGTATTAATGGGCATGGGCGAACCTTTGGCGAACTATCCACGCGTCCTGCCCGCTTTAAAAATCATGCTAGACGACTTTGGCTTCGGACTGGCATCACGCCGTGTCACTGTTAGCACATCAGGCATGGTTCCCTATATTGAACAACTCAACAAAGACATCGATGTTTCTTTAGCCGTTTCCTTACATGCGGCAAGTGACGAATTAAGAAACACCCTCGTGCCGCTAAACAAAAAATACCCAATCAAAACCTTATTAAACGCCTGTGAAAACTTTCTCAAAGGCAAAAGAAAAGCCAAAATCACATTTGAATACACTTTGATTCAAGGCGTAAACGACAAAGCCGAACACGCCGAGCAACTGGTCAAACTTTTAGCCAAAATTCCATGCAAAATCAACCTCATACCTTTCAACCCTTTTGCTGGCAACCGCTACCAACGCTCCTTGCCACAAAACATTGAACGTTTCCAAACTATTTGCGAAAAAAGTAAAATCGTTACCACCGTGAGAAAAACCCGAGGCGATGATATTGATGCAGCATGCGGACAATTGGCTGGAGAATTTCATGACCGCACCCGTCGCTCAGCCCACATTCAACCTCTAAAAATAAAGGCATCCTAACCATGCAGCTACTGAAACTAATTCTTCTTTCTATCATTCTCGCCTTGATTGCCGCTTGTGCAAGCTCGGGAAGCAACCACACAAAAGACAACTCCAATCATGGCAGAAAAGAAATCGCCGAAGAAGCTGACAAAAACTCCGCTGAAATGATGAATGTCCAGCTCGGGGTCGGTTACTTGCGACGCGGCAAAGAAGGCGACATAAAAAATGCCTTGAAAAAATTCAAACATGCTTTGGAAATTAACCCTAAATTTGCCCTAGCCCACTCGATGTTAGCCAACACATACGACCGCATGGGATTATTCGATAGTGCCCAAAAACATTACAAATTATCCTACAAATACAATAACGACAACCCAGACATCACTAACAATTATGCAAATTTCTTATGCCAACGAGGAAAATACAAAGAATCCATCGCCCTTTACGAAGAAGTTGTCAACAACCCCCAATACAAAACCCCAGCCTCTGCCTATGAAAATGCAGGCGTATGTGCCAAAGAAGGTCGCGACCAAATAAAAGCCGAACAATTTTTTAGAAAAGCATTAGAAATCAATCCCAAATCACCCAACTCACTCTATTTCTTGATGAATTTTTATCTTGAAAGCAATAATTACATGAAAGCCCGAGCTTTTTTGCAAAGACTTGAACAAGTTGTGAACCCGTCGGCAGAAATGCTAACTGCAGGCTATACAATTGAGAAAGCTCTTAAGCATAACGATTTAGCCGAAAATTATTTACAAAAATTACAAAAACAATACCCCAGATCTAAAGCTGTACAAAAAATACAAGAGGAAAACAACAAATGAGTTCCGAAAAAAACAACAACGACTTAAAAAAAATACGCCGAGATAAAGGGCTGACTGTAGAACAAGTCGCAAACGAGCTGAAACTAACTGCCGATGTTATCAATAAACTTGAAAACAATGATTTTAAAGCATTAGGAGCCTATACTTATGTCAGAGGCTACATCAATAATTACACCAAATTATTAGAAATCGAGGCACAACCCTATCTCGAATTAGTACCAAAATCTGATTTTATTGTGCCTTTAGTCAACACCCATGCCAGCAACACCAAAAGTATCAAATTAAAACGCCATTCTAAAAACATGGCAAGCTACATGATAGGCACATTTGTCGTGCTCGCCATTAGTTTTAGTGGCTGGTTTTTATTAAAAAACTACACCGCTCATGAAAAAAACAACAGCAACCAACTTGCCAACAATGATAATCTAGAAATCAAAGCCCAAGATAATTCCAGCCTGTCCATTCCAAGTATTCATCAAAAACCAGATGAAAAGTTTCACTTATCCTCCATCATACCAACAGAAAACTCAAATGATGAAACTAACAACAACCAAACAACGGAAACAACAAGTGCAACAACAGAACTATCAACAAACAACACAGAAACCCAAAACCAAGCCACAACAGAAAATTCCGTCATAGAAAATACCGCTCCAGAAAATCCCACCGCAGAAGATTCCACCACAACTAGCGAACAAAAAATCAACCAACTCGCCTATGAAATAACCATCAAAGCCAATGCCACCAGCTGGGTTAAAGTTGAAGAAATCGACGGTAAAAAACTACATAACGACTTACTAAAACCTGGAAGCATCACCCTGCACTCAGACAATCCTATACATTTTAGAATAGGTAATGGTTCTGAGGTCAGCATACAAATTAATGGTCAAACAATTGACTTGTCGAAATTTTCACGCAAAAATATCGTTGATTTTAAATGGCCTCTTGAGAGTTAAATAAGACCTTAACCATGCTTTTACTTGTTGCCATCTTATGAGTTCTTTTTATTGGTACGATTTAGAAACCTTCGGTATTTCGCCACAATTTGACAGAATTGCTCAATTTGCGGGCATTCGAACCGATTTACAACTCAATCCAGTCGGCACGCCCGACATGTTTTATTGCCAACCCACACTCGACACCTTTGCTGACCCAGAAGCCTGCCTCATTACAGGCATAACGCCACAAGATTGCCAAAAAAAAGGGCTATTAGAAACCCAATTTATGGGTAAAATAAACGACATCTTTAGCGAATCCCATACCTGTGTTGTCGGCTACAACTCCATGCGATTTGATGATGAATTTATTCGTTACGGCAATTACCGTAATTTAATTGACCCTTATATGCGTGAATGGGCACGTGGCAACAGCCGCTGGGACATTATTGATATGCTCAGAGCATGTTACGCCTTGCGTCCTGAGGGTATCAACTGGGCCTATCGAGAACCAGGCGAACCCAGTTTCAAACTCACCGACTTAACAAAAGCCAACAACCTCACGCATGAAGCCGCCCACGACGCCCTAAGTGATGTCCAAGCCACGATTGATGTTGCCCGCTTAATCAAACAAAAACAGCCCAAATTATTTGAATTTTGTTTGCAACTTCGTAACAAAAATTACGTCAAAACCCTGCTCAATTGGCAATTACAAAAACCCATCGTGCATGTCTCTAACAAAATTCCCGCCAAACGTGGCTGTTTAGCCATCATGCTGCCGCTTGCCATGCACCCAAGCAATGCTAATGGCATAATTTGTTATGATTTATCCAGCGACCCACATGATTTATTCAATTTGGATGTGGAAGAAATTCGTGACCGAATTTTCACCCCGACGCAAGATTTACCCGAGGACTGCCCTCGCATCCCATTAAAAACCATCCACCTAAATAAATCCCCCTTTATCTCGCCACTTAGCGTGTTAAAAGGCGTTGATTTAGCACGCATCAATCTTGATTATGAGCAAGTCAAACAAAACCTGCAATTATTTAAAACACAAGACAGCAGTGCTCTTATCGTAAAAACGCAGGCTGTTTTCAGCCAAAAATTTGACAATGATAATGATGATGTCGATACGCTATTATACGCTGGCTTTTTCAGCTCTAAAGAAAAAAGCCTCTTTAATGAAATTCGTAAATTGCCCGCACAAAAAATCAAAAGTGATTATTTCAATTATAATTTCCAAGACAACAGAGCCAAACAACTAATCTTTAACTATTGTGCTCGCAACTTCCCAGAAATTTTATCCGCAAAAGAAACGCAACAATGGCATAAAAACATTAGCTCACGACTGAACTATCGATTTGGTGAAAATGCCCACAGTTGGTTTGAAAAACTCAACTTACTGAAAAGCAGCGACTTAACAGATTCGCAAAAACAAATGCTCAATCAACTAGAAAAATCCATGCAACAGCAATTACATACCATTAATTCTTGATTTAAATCATTCAATCTTAGGAGCTTGTCCGAGAATAGAAATCGTAGTGAAGGAAAGCTGGATTTAGGGCTATTTTTCGGTTTTTTGAGAAGAATAGCACCGCTATTTGCCGAGAAAAAACGAGAAATAGCACAAATTCAGCTTTTCTGTAATAGATTTTCTATTATCGGACAAGCTCCTTATAAAAATCATTTATAATACTTCTTTATTTTTTCACATATCCTCAGGAGTTCACATGACAAAACCAACCATCATCTACACCCTAACCGATGAAGCCCCAGCTCTGGCAACGGCATCTTTTTTACCCATTGTCAAAAAATTTACCCAAGCGGCAGGTATTGCTGTTGAAACAAAAGATATATCACTCAGTGCCAGAATTCTTGCTAATTTTCCCGACGTCCTTAGTGAAGAACAAAAAATGTCCGATGATTTGGCATATTTGGGCGAATTAGTCAAAAAACCAGAAGCAAACGTCATAAAACTACCCAATATTTCAGCCTCGGTTCCACAACTCAAGGCCACCATTGCAGAATTACAAGCCAAAGGCTATGGCATTCCTAATTACCCAGATGAACCCGAAAATGCCGAACAAGAACAAATAAAAGCCCGTTATGCCAAAAATCTTGGCTCAGCTGCCAATCCCGTTTTACGCGAAGGCAACTCCGATAGACGTGTAGCCGCACCCGTTAAACAATTTGCCAAAGACAATCCACATTCCATGGGAGCATGGGATAAAAACTCGGCATCGACTGTTGCTCATATGAAATCTGGAGATTTTTATGGCAGCGAACAATCGGTCATCGTTGAACAAGCCGATGATGTGAAAATAATCTTACAACATGATGGGAAAGAAACCACACTAAAATCCAGCACACCCTTACTGGCAGGCGAAATAATAGATGCCAGCGTCATGTCAATACAAGCTTTGCGAGCCTTTTTTGCCGAACAAATCCAACAGGCTAAAAACACAAACACCCTATTCTCCTTGCACTTAAAAGCCACCATGATGAAAGTATCCGACCCCATCATGTTTGGTCACGCCGTTACGGTTTATTTCAAACAAGTATTCGACAAACACGCCAAACTTTTTGCAGAAATAGGCGTCAACCCAAACAATGGCTTAGGCAATGTCTACAGCAAAATTGCACAATTGCCCGCACAACAACGCACAGAAATAGAACAAGATATCAAACAATGTCTCGCTCAAGGACCCGATATTGCTATGGTCAATTCCGACAAAGGCATAAGCAATTTACACGTTCCAAGTGATGTTATTATTGATGCCTCTATGCCCGCAGCCATTCGCAATTCAGGTAAAATGTGGAACAAAGATGGTCAAGCACAAGATATGTTGGCTATCATTCCCGACCGATGCTATGCAGGAATTTACCATGAAATCATCCAATATTGCAAAGACAACGGTGCCTTTGATGTTACCACAATGGGCAATGTTTGCAACGTCGGTTTAATGGCTCAAAAAGCAGAAGAATACGGCTCGCATGACAAGACTTTTGAAATAGCACACACAGGCGTTGTGAAAGTCATCAATCAAGACGGCAAAGTTTTAATGCAGCACGAAGTGGAAGCAGGCGATATATGGCGCATGTGTCAAACCAAAGACCTGCCGATAAAAGACTGGGTCAAATTGGCAGTAAGTCGAGCCAAAAACACAGGCAATCCTGCCATTTTTTGGCTCGACCCAAACCGAGCCCATGACCGTAATATCATAAAAAAAGTCGAAAAATATTTACCACTCCATGACACCAATGGTTTAGAAATCTCGATTAAATCCCCCAATGATGCCATAAATTACACCTGCAAACGTGTCACAGCAGGATTAGACACCATTTCGGTAACAGGCAA
>CAZQMH010000061.1:0-5959 GCA_964594435.1 uncultured Alcanivoracaceae bacterium | reverse complement strand
TCTTCGTGACCACTTGACAGACATGTACCCTATTTTAGAACTTGGAACATCTGCCAAAATGTTATCCATTGTACCACTACTAGCTGGCGGTGGATTGTTTGAAACAGGTGCTGGCGGCTCTGCCCCAAAACACGTCGAACAATTCACCAGCGAAGGGCATTTGCGATGGGACTCATTGGGTGAATTTTTAGCACTGGGAGTCTCCTTAGATGAAATCGGACTCAAAGGCAATAAAAAAGCCAAGATTTTAGCCGATGCACTGGATGTCGCCAATGATAAATTTCTCAAAAACAAGAAGTCTCCTTCACGCAAGGTCAATGAACTGGACAATCGAGGTAGCCATTATTATCTGACGCTCTACTGGGCACAAGCCTTAGCACAACAAAACGAAGACAGCGACTTACAAACACACTTCCAACAACTGGCACAAGAATTAGCAGCCAACGAAGAAAAAATCAACCAAGAACTGCTGGCAGCACAAGGAAAATCCGTCGATATTGGCGGCTACTACTTCCCTGATGAAGACAAACGCACCGCTGCCATGCGACCCAGTGCAACCTTTAACGCCTTAATTGATTAAGTGACTGAATAAGTAGCACATAGAGCACCCGAATATTTTCTTCATGCAAAATATTCGGGGTAGCTACACATATCTCTGAAAAAATTATGCCATGACAAGGTCACAAGTTAATATTATTATTTTATCACGAACTATTCCTTTATGAACGACCCTAAAAAAGCCCTTGTTATTGAGAATGTTAGATTTGAGTTTTTTGATGATTGTTTGCATGTAAATGATGAAAAACAGAAACTAAATCATCGAACTATTAAAGCTTTGCTGTTATTTTTGACCAGCAAAAACAAAATCATTAGTAAAAAAATAATTTTGCAGCACTTGTGGGAAGGAGTGGTGGTAAGTGATGCTTCAATTTTTAAACAAATTCATCTTATCAAGCAATTGTTCAATGATGCAGGTTTGCCAGAAGACTGTATTGAAAATATCTACGGACGTGGTTATCGCCTAAGGTACGAAGTTGAAGAAATTTTACCAAATTATTCTCCTCAGCAACAAGAAAAAGCAAAAGTTGTTGAAAGACACCGCTCCCAAAAATTTACAAAATTAAAGACCAAATTCTTTGTGCTCTCTCTTGGGCTACTTTTATTAGCTGGCATTGTTTTGATAATTCAGAAAAAAAATAGCACTACTGAAACAATAAATATATACAGTGCTAATAAAAAACAAGAAATTATACGCCTTGTAAAATCAAACTGGAAAAATGGCAAGAAATACCTTGATCAAGAACTCAATAAAAACAGAAATTATTCACAAGCTGATAAAGCCTTTTTATTAGAAAACCTAGCCATGACGGAAAACAAACTGCGTAACACTCAAGACAGCATTCACCATTCAAAAATGGCATTGGCTCTCTATAAAAAGCTTAATGACATTAAACAGCAAGGTGTTGTGCACCTAAATTTGGCAAAAAGTTATGCTATTATTGGAAATGCAGAAAGCAACCCAAAAAGAGTACACCATATCAAACAAGCTAAAACATTTTTCACCCGTATAAAGGACACAGAAAAACTACTGGATACACAAATTGCATTGGCTTTGTATTTTCTTTCAATTAATGACTTAGATGAATCATTAAAAATTTTCAAACAAGCACAAATCTTCGCCCAACAAAATAAAGATAAAATTGGTGAAATGTTGGTTATCAATAATCTCGCGGTTATTTATGGCAAGATGAATGATTACGAAAAAGCCCTAAAACTTACCCAAGATGGTTTGGATTTAACCCTGAAAATTGGAGAAGCACAATATATTGCTAAAGCCTACAATAATCTTGGAAGAATGCTGCTGTATCTTTATAATGATGAAAAAGCCTTAAAAATGATACAACAAACAATTAAATACCAATTATCCAGTCATGATTATGGAGAAATAATACAAACTGTAAACACGTTAAATCTATTATTAGTCCAGACATTTCACTACAACGAAGCTAAGGAGTTAATACAACTTATTGAAAAATATTCTCACATTTTTAGCCCTAAATCAAAAAAAATTATATTTTCACTGTATTTAGGAATGAATGAAGCCAGAATTGGTGACTGGGAAAAAGCAGAAAAGTTTCTTGCTAACGCTTACGGTATAGCTGAGGATATAGCAAATAGTCGTCACGAACCATTTGCACAATCTTATCTGGCTTTAAGTGAATATTTCGTCAATAAAAATATTTCAGCACTGCAACGTGCGAAAAATGTTATGGCGAATAAAAATGCTGATGACAAATCCAAAGCATTGGCATCTCTGACCCTGTCTTATGTTTATACCGATATGGGAAACTTAGATTTAGCCCAGGATTGGTTTGAAAGAAGCAAACAATACTTCAATAGCAAATGGTTGTTTGAATACAAACTATTTCTTGATTTACAATTAAAAAGACAACGAGCCAGTCAATCAATTTTAATCGCAAAAACAGAAAAACAACAGTTAATTATAACCCAGAAAATTAAAACCTTACAGCATAAAATCTTACTGGATGAAGACATTTTTAAGCATTTGAAAAATACATTAACAGAACAAATTCACATTTTTGAGGCAAAGCTAAAATAAATTTAGATTTTTTAAGGCAAGCACTATACTATAGTTTTCATGATTAAGGCATTCAAAATAAAAAACACCACGTTTCAAATCGAAAATGACGAAGTGATGATAAATAACACCGCGGTTGACTCCAACTTGCAGACATTGCACACCCTTGTCATGTTTTTAGAAAGTGACAATGAAATCATTAGCAAGAATGCGATTCTACAAAAAATATGGAAGGATATTATCGTCAGCGATGCTTCTATCTTTAAACAAGTTCATTTGGTAAAACAGCTGTTTATTCAAGCACAGTTACCAGCAGATACCATTGAAAACATTTATGGCAAAGGGTATAAAATAAAATACAAGATTGAAAAAAATCCTATCATTATTGATGAAAATGAATCAAAAAACCAACAAAATGCCGAGCCAACACAGGAAAAAGAGCCCGTAACAAATAAAATCGAACAAAACATTCGACCAAAAAAATTTATTTCAACAAAAATGAGCCTTGCCGCTATTATTCTTATTTGTGTGGCATTGTTTAGTTCGTGGTATTTCAACCAAAAAACCATAACAACAAACAAGTTAAATCCAGAAAAAAAAGCTGAAATCATCGCCCTAATGAAAACAAATTGGCAAAAAGGCTATGCTCATTTGTCAAAAAAATTAGCAGATAACCAGAAAACCTATTCAAACGCAGACATGGCATTTATTTATGCAAATTTGGGATTATCCGCCTATCATTTGCATAAACTCGATAAGAGCCTAATCTACGAAAAAAAAGCACTCGCCTTATACGAAAACCTTGATGAAAAAGTTGAACAGGCGAAAGTGCACCTTAACTTGTCCAATAGCTTTAGGTTACTCAACAATGTTGAAGGTCACGAACAAAGAAAAAATCACATACTTAAAGCCATAGAATTACTCAAGCAAAGCAACAAACCCCTACAAATGATAGATGCTCATGTGGAATTGGCGTATTTACAGCGAGACCAACATAACTACCAAGAAGCCATTCTATCTTTTGTCGAGATACAAAAAGAAGCACGGGCTGCAGGCGACCTCATAGGTGAGATGATAGCCCTGAATTCTCAAGCGACTACCTATGGAATTCTTGGACAAATTGATAAGGCAATCGCCACAGGTGAAAGAGGCTTAAAATTCACCTTAGAAAATGGCAAAGGGCGGCATATTGCTAGTGCTTACAGTTTTTTGAGTGATCTTTATGCACATCAAGGAAATATAACAAAAGCAGTCAATTACATCCAACAAGCTTTAAAGTTTCAACTTGCTAACAATGATTTTAGTAACATTATACCAAAAATAGCAAATTTAGATTTTTTACTGATCCAATCGTTTCAGTACCAAATAGCAGAAAGGTTGCTTGAAATAAGTCAATTGTATATCAAGAGCATAGGACAAGAGCACGGAACAATTATTTTTCAGTTATACGCAGGTATGAATTTTGCTCGCCAAAATCAGTGGCAAAAAGCAAAAATAACTCTTACTAAAGCAATAGAGACAGCTCAAAAAAACAATTTAAATGTTAAAAAGCCATTATCCCAGGCCTATTTATCCTTAGTACTTTTCTTTAACAAAGACAACTTTAGAGCCATAGAATTAGCAAAAATTGTTCTGGAAAATGAAAAAAATAATAAGCAAAGTAAAGCAATTGCCGCCTTAGCCTTAGCCTACACTTATGATTCTATAGAAAAATCAGAGCTAGCAAATAAATGGTTGGTAAAAACACAAGAGTTAATGAATCATAAATGGTTGTTTGAATACCTACTTTTCTTGAAACTCAAATTGAGTTTGATAAATAGCAGTGACAAACAAGAACTTCAAGGGATGGAAAATCAAATCAAAGAAGTCAATGCAAAAATATTAAGTGTTGCCAATAGCAATCCAGTTGATAAAAAAATATTAAATAATTTAGTAAATAAATTAACGTCTCAAATACAATAAAAAAAGGCTGAGCATAGACTCAGCCTTTGGTTTTTGTAGCAAACAATCTCGGGGTGGAAATTATAAGTTTGCTACAAAAATTTCATTCGAAACCATCATAAAATATCACATCATTTGCATGAAGTGTGTCATATTCAAAGGCTCCTGCATCATAAGTACCTAGCGTATTAATATTTGGAAACACATCATAACCGCGTACTTTCCCAACAATATCGTGGCGTTGAGGTTGATAATATGCCACGTTACATAAATCAGAATAAGTTGTTGATTGGGGTGAATAATCATCGTTGGAGACATCAGTAAAATTTGGGTCAAAGTCATAAACTGCCGTATCACTAGGAGCAAGAAGTTCATTGATGATAGGGTCACCAGTGTCAAATACACCCAAACAATTTCCTGAAAGCTCATTATTGTTGCTCGCTCGCTCAATCAAACTGCTAGCACCATTCCATAAAATAGAATTGTTAAGCTTGAGATGTGTTAGGCTAGAGTTATTGACATCCGTAAGATTAAAAATAGTACTGATGTTGTTTTCTGTAACGGTATTAAATGCAAAATCCAATACCACACTATTACTTAATCTGAATAAATCGATTTGGGTCAAAGGGTTATTAGGTTCATTGTGATGAAAAATATTACCCTCAAAGGTGGAATAACACGCAGGACTAAAATTGCTCTGGCCTGTAATAGAAACAATTGCATTATTCTGTGTTTTATTATGATGAATTTCTGTTTGAAATACTTGCAGTTGAGCACAATTATCTGCAACAATTACCCCATTCACCGAGGCCGAACTACCGATATTATAACTGATTACACTATTAATCTGATTGCCAAACCCTGTGCCACTTGCTCGACGCATTGAAACCCCAGAGTGATCATTCATATAAATTGCTGCCCCTTGATTTTTGGCGAAATTTCCACTTATTCTTGTGTTTATAGCCCGTAAGTAGGTGTTTTGCCCTGATAGATATAAACCTCCTCCTTTAGCGAAGCTGTTGTCATTATTATCTGCACGATTATTGGCTAGGTTGACATAATGTGAATTGTCACCTATAAGATTTAGTTGAGCACCTAAAGATAGAGCAGCACCTCCGCCATTTTTAAGTGCAATATTATTATTTATTCCATATTCTGCTATTAAGTAATTGTTAGTATCACCACTAAAGAGATTGACTTGGCAACTATTTGATAGAGCCAGACCACCACCACTTGTTGCTTGATTGAAGTTGATTTTGGAATTTCCTTTAATGGTTATTTTCCCATCTCCTGAACATAAAATACCACCACCTGTAATTGTAGCTGTATTATTGACCACACTTGAGTCAATTATTTTAATTGTGTTGTCACCTCCATTAAATGCGAGACCACCGCCACTGTTGCCTGAACTGTTTTGTA
>CAZQMH010000060.1:0-13104 GCA_964594435.1 uncultured Alcanivoracaceae bacterium | reverse complement strand
ATTTATTGGATGAAGGCACCGATATTCGGTATATTCAAGAATTGTTGGGGCATAAGCGTTTGGAGACTACGCAGATTTATACCCATGTTTCTTCGCATTCGATTAATAAAATTAAATCTCCTGCGGATAAGTTGAATATTTAAAAGTAGTGGGCTGGTATTCGTATGATTTTACTCGTAACAATATTGATTTTTGTTGCATTATTAATCAATATACTAAATGGAGTTTTGGTGTCTGCTTTAAATATTTATTGCTTTAAATCATGTCTCATCAAAGGGCAACTCTCCTTGTTTTGGCACTTCTTTACCATTTTCTTTCAAGTATTCTCTAAACTGTGCATTTCTGAGTTTTATCATTTCAACTCTTTCTTGAGGGACATCTTCTTTTTTACTGGGCAACTGGAGACATTCCTTAAGCTGTGAAAAATCATTATTAAAACTATTGTCTTTGACAATTTCAAAACTTTTGCCACGAGACACTAATTTTAATCCACTGCATTTTAGCACTAATTTTTCTACTTTTTGGACACTCACATTCCATGCTTCAAAAGAAACGCTAATGTCTGGTACATTTTCATAACCAATGACTTCTTTAGGGTTCACATCAAAAATTAATTCTAGAACTGACTTTAAAGGTATTTCATCAAAATTAAAACTTATTTCTTTGTCTTGTAATATCTTGGTTGCTAGTGATTGTGTTGTTACCAGCACCATTAATAGTAAAGGTATAATCGCTGTTGAAAAAATAATAAATTTGTGTTTTTGTTGCATTTTATGCTCCTGGTTGAGTTGTTTGATTCGGAAAATATTAAAGTTTTTTGTGCCAAAAAAGCTTAAGGCTAAGTTCTGGTTTTTTTGTGAGTTGTTAATGATTGTTTGGGCTAAATCGTACTGGTATTTATCTTTTCCTAAGGCTTCACAACAAGCTTGATCGCAACTTAATTCCATTAAATTTCGTGCCTTTTTACTAAAATACAGCACTAATGGGTTCCACCATAATAAACGCTGGATAAAGTTAATCGACAATAACCACAAATGATCATGTTGTGTTATGTGGTTGAGTTCGTGGGTTAATATACTATTTAGTTCGCTAGAATTTTGGTAATCCTTGCTCAGATAAATTTTTGGTTTTATAAATCCCAGAGAAAAGGCGGACTTGGGTTCGGCAATAAAATAGATTGGCGTGTTTTTGGCTGTTTTATAAAACTCAGCTGTTGCGTTAAGCTGGGCTTGTTTTTTATAAAGTGCGGTTAAATCTTTGATAAAATAGATTAAGCCAAACACACACAATACTTGCAATACCAGTACAAATGAGAGGTAGTCAAAATAATTAACTTGGGTGATAATTGTCGATTTAATTGTAGTTCCTAAATTGTTGATTACAGGCAGTGAAGCCAGTAATTGACTCTGTGTGGCATGGACATTAATCAAATCATATGGCAATAACCAGCTTAAAAGGACAATCATAACCAAACGAAATTGCACCCTAAATGGTGCGGTTTTTAAGGCATAAAGATAGATTAATACCAACAAACTTAAAAAGAAATTCATGGTGAAATATTGGTACATTAGCTTTTCCTCTTATTAATAATTTCCTGTAAAAAATCCAAATCTTTTTGGTTTAATTTTTCCTCTTGTAATAAATGATTCATCAATAAGCGTGGATTACCTGCAAAAACTTTATCAATAAATTTCTGCACTAATGGTTTTTGTGTTGCTGATTGTTGCACCGTAGGAGCATAAAAAATTGTGCGACCTTTGTTTTTAGTACGTTTTATGGCTCCTTTCTTCTCTAATCGGTCGACAATAGTCTTAACTGTTGAGTAGGTAACCTTCCTAGTTTTGCTAATATTTTTGTGTATTTCTGGAGCGGAGGATTCTTTGCTTTGCCATAAAAGGCTGAGCACTGTGAGTTCAAATTCTGATAGTTTCATATCTCTACGTTTGTAAATATAGTCCGTGCATTATAAGCCTATCTCTACATATGTCAAGAAGTGATTTGAGTTTTAATATATTGCAAAAAGCCTTTCAAATTATTTTTTTACGAATATTTAGTGCCTGACCGAGAAAGGAATCGTAGCGAGGGAAGGGTAATTTGAGGCAAGTTTTTGCATTATTTGAGGCGAATAGCTCAGCTATTTAACGAAAATCAGGTGGAAAATTGCCCAAATTCACCTTTTCCGCAGTAGGTTTTCTATTCTCAGACAAGCTCTTAGAGCCAGTAAAAGTAGACATTGAAATTAACCCATGGGTATTAGGCATTGGTTTTGGGAAAACTTTTTAAATAAAACAATCAGACGAGATTGCAGGGGCATCAAAATACCCCTGCAATCATTCCATCCGTTACCAACCACAATCACGGTCTTTGTTTTGTTCATCGAGCCATGTTTTTAAGGGTGCAAAATAGTCAATTACGGCACTGGCATCCATTTGGCGTGAATTAGCAACAACTTCTAGTGCATCTTGCCACGGAGCTGAAGCTCCCATTTCTAGCATTTTTGTTAGTTTTGCACCTGCTTTTTTATTGCCGTAGATAGAACAACGGTGCAGAGGTCCTTTGTTGCCTGCGGCTTTGCATAATTCACGGTGGAATTGAAACTCCAAAATATGTGCCAAGAAATAGCGGGTATAAGGTACACCTGCGGAGATATGGTATTTAGCACCAGGATCAAAATTTGCTTCGGTGATGGCAACTGGTGATTTGACACCTTGGTATTTGTTGCGGAGTTGCCACCAGCCTTTGTTGTATTCTTCTTGGCTAATTTCGCCGCTATAGACCTTCCAACGCCATTGGTCTATCATCAAACCGAAGGGTAAGAAAGCAACACGTTCAAGTGCCATTTTCATCAGCATTCCTAAATCGCTTGTGCTTTTTGGGGCTTTGTCGAGTAAGCCTATTTTGGCTAAATATTCAGGGGTAATGGATAAGGCAATGGTATCACCAATGGCCTCATGGAAACCATCATTGGCTCCTGTGCGATAGATGATGCTTTGGTCTTTGTAGGCTCTTTGGTAAAAATTATGTCCAAGTTCGTGATGAATGGTGACAAAATCTTCTTCGTCAACCTTGATGCACATTTTTATACGCAAATCATCAATATTGTCCAAATCCCACGCACTGGCATGGCACACGACCTCGCGGTCTTTGGGTTTGGTAAACAAAGAACGTTGCCAAAAAGTTTCAGGCAATGCAGGCAAACCAAGTGAGGTAAAAAAGGCTTCGCCTGTTTTGACCATTTTGATGGGGTCATATTTGGCTTTGGCTAATAATTTGGTTACATCTATGGGCGAACCTTCAACCGCTTTTGGCGGTTTAACAAGGTCATAAACATTAGTCCACGATTGAGCCCACATGTTGCCGAGTAAATGTGCAGGAATCATGCCGTCATCACCCATCACTTGTTTGCCATAATGTTCGGTTAATTTAGCACGAACATGGCATTGCAGCGCTTCATACAAGGGTTTGACTTGTTGGTATTGTTTGTCAAGTTCTTGAGCAAATTCATCAGCGGTCATGTCATATTGTGAACGCCACATCGCTCCTGTGTCTTTAAATCCTAGATTTCTTGCTCCTTCATTGGCGAGTTTTACCATGGTGCTGTATTTGGCACGCATTGGTGGTGAAATGGTGCGCCAACCTTTCCATGTTTTGAGTAATTCTTTTTCATCTCGTGATTTGGTCATGATTTCTTCTAAATCATTTAAGGTTTTGCACTGGTCTTTTTCACAAAATTTACCTGTGCCATACATGGCTTCAAGTTCGGATGAAATTTGGGCAAGTTGGGCGTTCTTTTTTTCATCTGTGGGAGCGGCTATGGTAAGGCTAGATTTTAACAAGTTCAGCTTGCGACGCATATCTTTTGGTAATTTTACTTTGTCAAATTTAGCCGCTTGTAAAGCATACTCCACACCCAGAGCTGACATCTTTTCGTTGTTTTTTGCTCCCAGCCATATGGTATCTTGGGTGATAAAATTACTTTGAACCCATGCGATTTTAGCAGAATATTCCATCTCTTTTACTAGGGTTTTTTCTACTGTTTGTAAAAAGGCTTCTGCCTCTTTTACGGATGGTTTTTTTGCATAAAGTTGTGAGCTTAACAACATGCCACTTAAAACCAATGATTTTAATCTAATATTTTTCATGATAACCATAATTTAAAAAATGATATTCTAACATAAGATAAGTTTTAAACTAATTCAATTGCTAAAAATACTATTTTGCGTTTAAATAAATGGTTTTTAAACTGTAAATATGATGAAAAAGTATATTTTCTTGCTCAGTCTTTTTATTTTTATCACCAATTGTGCTCAATCGGATGGCTATGAACGCTTGTTATACCTCAAAAATTTTCAGAAACTTGGGCAAAAAGCCTGTAAAGAAAATAAGGTAATGGTGGTTATGGTAAGTCGTGAGAGTTGCCCTTATTGTTTGAAACTGAAAAAAGAAATTTTCATGCCAGAGGTTAAAAGTGGTGAGCTTAATGATAAATGGTTGTTACGAGAACTATTGATTGATTCAGGCAATAAACACATTGATTTTAATGGCAAAGAAGTAAATTCAGTCGATTATGCAAGAAAAATCAAAGCCACTTTGACGCCAACGGTGTTATTTTTAGACAAAAACGGCACAGAAATCGCCGATAGAATTACTGGAACTGGTGGAGCTTTTGAGTTTTATAGCTTTTATTTGCAAAAAAGAATCAACACCGCCTTAAAAAATCAATCATGTGGAGAACATTAATGTACGCAGGTCTAAAACATTCGCATATGCTGTTTATAGCAATCAGCATTATTCTTTTTCAATTTCGCTATTTTCTGAAATTTCGCCACCGTGCTATGACTAAGTTTTTAAAAGTGGTGCCGCATATTAATGATACATTATTATTGATAACGGGTATTTCCCTTGCTTATGTGGCAGGTATAAATCCAATGCAGCATTCTTGGCTGATGGCAAAAATCATTGCTTTAATCGTTTATATTGCCTTTGGAACTCTGGCAATGAAGTCAACAGGCAACAAAAGTGTGCTCTTTTATCTTTTGGCGACATTCACATTTGTTTTTATTGTTATGACAGCACTGCATAAATCAGTTTTTCTTCTTAATATATAAGATATTGCTAATATATGCAGTTTTTATGCTATAATTTTGCACTTTTAAAAATATTAATAAATCAATTGGAGTCATTTATGAACAAAAAAATAACATTGAGCGTGTTACTTTTGAGTATTTTATCCTTTGCAACCTGTGCCAAAGACACGGATAAAGTAGATGAAGTTAAGAAAGTTGCCAAAGCTGTGGTTGAAAAAGTCAAAAAGAAATGCGGTGAAGGCAAATGCGGAGCCAATAAAGCCAAAAAGAAATGCGGTGAAGGTAAATGCGGAGCCAAAAAAGGCAAAAAACTTGCCACCATTGAAAAAGAAATCCTAAACAAATATCCGCCGCTAGAAATTGCTATGGAAGCCAAAAAGCTCGGTGAACATACTTACCAAATACAAGGTAAAGCAGGCATTGCTACCGACAATGGCGGTTTTATTTCCAACTCAGGTTTTGTTGTAACCGATGCGGGCGTGGTTGTGATTGATGCGTTGGGATCGCCTTCTTTAGCGGTTGAGATGTTAAAACGTATTCGTAAAGTAACCGACAAGCCGATTAAAAAATTAGTTGTCACCCATTACCACGCAGACCATGTTTTTGGTGCACAAGTTTTTAAAGAATTAGGAGCAGAAATCATTGCACCAATTGGCAGTTACAAATACATTAATGCCGATTCTACGCCAAAGCGTTTGGAAGAAAGAAGACAATCACTCAAGCCTTGGGTTAATGAGCAAACTTATGTGGTCAAACCTGATACAATTATTGATAAAACCACTGAATTTGAATTAGGTGGGTTGCATTTTGTAATCAATGTTGTCGGTGCGGCTCATTCCAGTGGAGACGAAACGCTGTTAGTCAAGGAAGATGGCATTTTATTCTCAGGTGATATTATTTTTGGTGGTCGTGTGCCCTTTATCGGTGGCGGCAGCACAAAAAAATGGGCTGAAACATTGGCTGAAATGGAAACCAGCTTGAAGCTAAATTTATTGGTTCCTGGTCATGGTGATGCCTCAAAAGACCCAGCTGCTGCAATTAAACTAACCAAAAGTTATTTATTGTTTATGCGTAAGGTTATGGGTGCGGCGGTTGAAGATATGGAAGAGTTTGGCGATGCCTATGAAGCTGTAGATTGGAGTGATTTCAGCTCCTTGCCTGCCTTTGATAATGTCAATCGTTTAAACGCCAATACGGTATTCTTATCAATGGAAGAAGAATCGGTTGATGACTAACTGAAAACACTCAGTAAGATAAAGAGGGCATATCAGCCCTCTTTTTTTGTCCAATTTAAGCAATTCCTTTTCTGTAGAGTAAGTTTTTGCTATGCTTATCCGTTCAAAATCTAACCACGTTTAATCTTTAATAAATGCAAAAACAAAAAAACACCCATTGGGCACATACCACCGAACGTGGCTCAACACTGGGAATATCTTTTTTAGCCTTTGTTTTTAAGGTTTTTGGGGCACGATTTTGTAAAGTTATTATGTCACCAGTTTTGCTCTATTTTTACCTTTTTAATGGTGTCGCTCGTCGCAATACTTACCATTATTTGCAAATCATCAGTCAATTTGACGATGTTCACGTAAAAGCCAGCCAATGGAATGTTGTGAAAATCATTTTTAATTTTGGCTATGGGATTGTGGATAAACTCGGTGCGTGGACGGGTAAATTTCCTTTGGTTAATGTCATTCCCGTGGATGATGAGGATTTTCGCTACCATGAAAAAAATAACATC
Organism: uncultured Alcanivoracaceae bacterium; assembly: GCA_964594435.1. Classification (GTDB taxonomy): domain Bacteria; phylum Pseudomonadota; class Gammaproteobacteria; order Xanthomonadales; family Marinicellaceae; genus NORP309. The sequence goes on along the minus strand of CAZQMH010000060.1, from coordinate 6,279 downwards.
GGTGCCTTGTTGCTTATTTCACATTTAGGGAATTTTGAAATGAGTCGTGTGGCTTCACAACTCCGCAGCACCGCTAAGTTTAATATTTTCATGCACACCAAAAATTCAGCTAAAATCATGAAGCTTATTGATGGGCTCAATGAAAAAAGCAAGGTTTCGATTATTCAAGGTGATAATTTTAGCATGTCGAGCATTATGAATTTAAAAGATAAAATAGATGCAGGCGAGTTTGTCGTCATTGCTGGAGACCGTATTCCTGTCAATAGCTCAGATGAAAATGATAGCACCACCATCACGACAAAATTCTTAGGACACGAAGCAAAATTCCCAATTGGGCCTTTTGTCTTATCAAAAGTGCTGGAATGTCCTATAATTACCCTTTTTAGCATTAAGCAACGTGGAAAATACTCGGTATATTTCAAAAAGTTGACCGATAAAGTTGTTTTTAATCGGAAAAACCGTCAACAAGTTTTGCATGAAATCATCGAAATATATGTAAAAGAACTGGAACGACAAACAAAAAAAGCACCATTGCAATGGTATAATTTTCATAAATTCTGGAAACAATGAATGAATAATAAAAAAGTCTTATTTGGCAAAAAAAATTACACAATACAAGAAATACATGCCGTAGCAACGGGCTCATCATCTATCAAACTGGATGCGGATGAAAAATACCAAAAATATATCGACGATGGAGCCTTATTTTTACAAAATATGCTAGAAAAAGATGGAGCAATTTATGGCGTCACAACAGGCTTTGGTGACTCCTGTGATGTTTTAGTCAATGAAGAATTGGCTCTAAGCTTGCCCAAACACCTTTATACTTTTCACGGCTGTGGCACGGGTGAATTTTTATCCCCAAGCATGGCAAAATGCGTACTTGCTGTGCGATTAGCCTCGTTATCTAAAGGGGTTTCTGGTGTGCGTTACTGCCTGTTACAACAATTGGCATTATTAATTGAAAAAGATATTATTCCACTTATCCCTAGTGAAGGTTCGGTTGGAGCCAGCGGTGATTTAACGCCTTTATCTTATGTGGCAGCTGTTTTGTGTGGTGAGCGTAAGGTTTATTATAAAGGTGAAATTTTAGCCACTGCTGATGTTTTTGCCAAAGAAAACATCCAACCATTGGTCTTGAAGCCCAAAGAAGGGCTTGCCATCATGAACGGTACTGCGGTGATGACTGCCATGGCAGTATTTGCCTATGTTCGGGCTCAATACTTGGCACAGCTTTGTTCGCGAATTACGGCTTTAGCAACCATAGGCTTGGGCTCAAACATTCACCATTTTGACGAATTTTTATTTTCAGTTAAACCCCATGCGGGACAAGGACAGATTGCCACATGGATTCGCCAAGATTTGGGTGATGAAAATCTATTGTTTGATTCAAAAAGATTGCAAGAACGCTATTCTATCCGCTGTGCTCCGCATGTTGTTGGGGTTTTACAAGATATGTTGCCGTGGTACAAACAAACCATAGAAAACGAACTATCTAGTGCTAACGACAATCCGATTATTGATGCACAGGCACAAAAAATCTACCACGGCGGGCATTTTTACGGTGGGCATATTTGTTTTGTTGCCGATGGATTAAAGAACAATATTGCCAACCTTGCTGATTTACTCGATAGACAAATGGCATTGCTGGTTGATACCAAGTTTAATCATGGTTTGCCACGAAATTTAACGGGAGCAAATAAGGCGACAATTGCCATAAATCACGGCTTCAAGGCGGTGCAAATTGCTTGTTCTGCTTGGGCAGCAGAAGCGTTAAAACTGACCATGCCTGCCTCGGTTTTTTCACGTTCTACCGAAAGCCACAACCAAGATAAAGTTTCTATGGGTACGATTGCCGCACGTGACTGTTTACGCGTTTTGCAATTGACCGAACAAACCGCTGCCGCGGTTCTGATGGCGGCCGTGCAAGCGATAAATCTGCGCCAAAAACAAGGCGAACTTGATAAGAAAAATATGCGGCACAAGATAAAAGAATTTGTAGAAAAAATCGAACAATATTTCCATCATCTGACCCAAGATAGGCAATTGGATAATGAGATATTGACCATAACAGCAAAAATTAAAACACAAAGTTGGAACTTGTATGAATAATATTTCTGCCGAAATTGAAATAGAAGTGCCTTTTTATGATGTTGATCCAATGGAAATAGTTTGGCATGGAAATTATGTCAAATATTTTGAACGAGCCCGCTACCATTTATTGGACAAATTAGATTATAATTATCGTCAAATGCAAGCCTCAGGTTACGCATGGCCAGTGGTGGATTTACGGGTGAAATACATTAAGTCGGCTGTTTTTGCCCAAAAAATTATTGTAAAAGCCACATTGGTGGAGAAAGAATACGGCATGAAAATTAATTTTTTGGTTAGCGATAAGGAAACCAACATAAAATTAGCCACAGGTTATTCCAAACAAGTTGCGGTTGATATGCAACTAAAAGAAATGTGTTTGGTCTCACCACCTATCTTACAAGAAAAAATTGATAGCTATGCACAGTCTTAAATTTATTTTTTTTAGTCTGCTGTTGTTCTGCCTTGATGCTAAGGCACAAGAGTCTTTTTTAATAGAACAATTGCATGAAAAATACCATAATATTAACTATTACCAAGCCGACTTTAGGCAAAGTAAGAACGTTTCCTATATTTCAAAACCACTAATAACCACAGGGCAATTAGAGTTCGCCGTTGGTTTGGGCTTAATTTGGGAAATAAAAGAACCCCTTTGGACGAAAACGCTCATCAATAAAGAAGGTGTATTCAAAACCACAAAATACCACAAAAATCAAAAAGTCAAAGACATGCAAATCAAGGTCATAGCTGAAATAATGACCGAATTATTAACGGCTAATCTCGATAAAGTTGAGAGCAAATTCGAGCTTTTAGTGTTGCATAAAGGCGATGCACAAGACCCTTGGCAGGTGCAATTAAAGCCCAAAGGTACATTGATGAAAAAAGCTTTGTTGAAGATTATTCTCAAGGGTCAACCAGCAGATGATAAAATAAAATCAGGTATCGCTCAAATCATTATCATTGACCAAGCCCAAAACGTAACGACCTTATCCTTGCAAGAAAAAATATTACAAAAAGGGTCATTAAGTCCAAGCTTAAGGCAGCATTTTGAATAGAAAGTTATTCGCCAGTCTGTGGGTGTTGCTTGTCATTTTTGGTGGGATGTACGCCTATAAAAATATACGTTTAGAAACAAACATCTTAAAATTATTGCCTAAATATGACTCGCCTCTGACCACACAATTGATACAAAATGCCAGTAACAAGATTAATGACAAATTGATTTATGTAGTGGCAGGCAGTGAAAATCAAACGAGCCAAAAAAACTTTATCCAACAAATCAACAAATTTAAAGAAAGTCACCTATTCAAAACAATAAACTATAAAATAAACCTGTCGCACTACCAAGAACTTTACAATACATTGGTAAAATCCCGTTTTTTAATCATGTCGCCAGCCGATAGGCAAGCCAGCAAAAGTTATCCGCTAGATTATTTTTTTGATTCCGCCCTATCAGAACTCTATGGTCTGACAAATTTCAGTCAACAACAAATCCAACAAGACCCGCTATTTTTTTTACAACACATCCTTGGGCAACTATCCGACTATAACCCTGTGCAATTGGATGTGCAAGACGAGTTTTTGCATAAATATGCCAACAATACACATTATTATATAGCTTTTCTACAACTCAATGATTCGTCATTTTCTCCAAAATACCAACAAAAAGTGGTGAACCTGTTACAACAAAGCAAAGATATATTAAAAAAAGAAGAGCTCAAGCAGTACTCGTTTGGTTCTATTCGTTACGCTTATCATGCTTATGAAGAAGCCAAAAGTGAAATTTCAACCGTCGGTTTAGGTTCGCTGACTGGAATAATCTTGCTGTTTTTGTTTACATTTCGCTCTTTAACACCATTGATTGCCAGTACTTTGGCTTTAGTCACTGGCATTGTTTCAGGCTTTGCGGCAACATTGCTGGTATTTACCCAAGTGCATTTGTTTGCCTTGGTCTTTGGCTCAACCATTGCTGGTGTTGCTATCGACTATTGTTTTCATTATTTAAGTGAATCCTTGCTGGCAAGAGATAAGCCCAAAAATACGATAAAACATATTTTGCCAGGATTGCTTATTGGCTTTGCCAGTTCGGCAATGGTGTATATTGGTTTTATTTTAACAGGTTATGAAGTTTTGGCCCAGATTTCATTATTTTCAATTGTGGGCTTATTGGCTGTTTTGCTCAATGTGATTCTCGTTTTTCCATTGATTATAACCAAAAAAAGCAGAAAACAACCCAAAACACTCATTATTATCTCTCAAGCTATCACCAACAATTCTTTTGCAAAAATAGTTAATTCTCTGCCAAAATCCTTGTTTGTTTTTATGATTTTTTTAGGTTTGAACAGTTTTTTCCTTAAAGCCAATGATGATGTTCGTGCCTTACAAAGCCTCTCGCCAGTGCTCAAAGCAGAAGAACAAGTTATTCGTGACTTACTCGGTTTAAAGCGTGATGGGCGTTATGTTTTGCTTTATGCTCAAACGCTTGATGAATTGTTGCAATTAGAACAATCAACAATAGCCGATATTAATGAACAAGTAGATAAACAAGCAACCATCGGCATCTCAGACCTGTTGCCAACAAAAAAAATGCAACAAAAAAACCATGACTTTTATAAAAGCCTATATGCCTCAAAAAGTTTTCAGCATTATCTAGAACAAACAGGACTTGAACTTTCTTTGCAACAAAATATTTTAACCCAACTTGCCAAACAAAAGCCACATGACTGGGATTTAGCCCATGATAAAAACATGCAAAACCTTTTTGCCCAAAACTGGCTTGGAAAAGTGGGACAAACCTATGCTCTGGCATTAGCATTACCAGAAAAAGTAAAACTTAAGCAAAACAAACAGCGAATAATTGTGCAACAAGCCAAAGATGCCTCTGCTTTATTTAAAAAATTTAGACATAAGTCAATTATTATTGTCGCCGCCTCTGCACTAATGCTAGTTTTAATATTGGCAATGCTAAGATATTCGTGGCAAAAAGCCCTGCATATTGTGCTTATTCCTTTTACCGCAGGTCTGATAAGTCTGTTGTTGACCCAAGTTTTGGGTCTGCATATTTCACTTTTTAGTGTCTTGTCGTTGTTGTTGGTATTGGGCATGGGATTGGATTATGTGGTGTTTTTAGCTGAGACAAAGAACCCACAACAACAAAAAAATGTAAGTTTTGCCCTTATGCTATCTGCTACAACCACGGTTTTATCCTTTGGATTGTTAGCATTATCCAATGTCGCTGTATTGCAATCCTTTGGCTTTAGCGTTGGTACGGGTATTATCTTAGTATTGTTGATGTCGCCAGCGATAACACAAGTTCCAAATTCCACTAATAAATTTATTTCTTAGTAGAATTTCTTCGTTATAATACAACTACAATGAAAAAAAACCAACTAATAGCCGAAGTCAAATCAATCAAAGCACTTGATAAGAGGGAAGAAACCACCAAATTAGAAACCATTAATTGGATAAATTCTGGTGTAGAGCTTTGTCGGCTTAAAAAGCCTGATGTCCCGAACAAGCACCTTGTTTCTTATTTTGTACTAGTGGATGGTGACTATATTTTGCTTGTGGATCATATCAATGCGAAATTGTGGTTGCCCACAGGTGGCCATGTTGAGCCAAATGAGCATCCGCGTGATACTGCATTGCGAGAAGCATTCGAAGAATTATCAATTCAAGCTGAGTTTTTACAAGAAGCACCATTATTTCTTACCAGTACCGTAACAGTTGGTAAAACCGCGGGTCATACAGATGTTTGTCTTTGGTATGTTTTGAACGGCAAGCGCGATAGTAAATTCACCTTTGATGAATCCGAGTTCAAGCGTGTTAAGTGGTTTTATAAAGACGATATCCCATTTGAACGCACGGATCCAGAATTAGCACGATTTCTGAAAAACTTTATGGGCAGTACGTTGCAGAATCTACACTTTAAACTTACCCTTATGCAGATAAAATTCACTCAACTCGTTAAACCCATAACCACGATTGCTCAAGTGTTTAACCAATGGGAAAACGACAAATTACTCAGACCATTGATGCGACCAAACCGCAACCAAGCCGATATTTATTTACAAACCTTGGTGACTGTTGACTTGCTCAAATAACGGCTCAAACATTGTTTTATTTATTTAATCTAGTGCTTGACCGAGAAAGTATTCGTAGCGAGGGAAAGTCTGGTTTTAGGCAATA
>CAZQMH010000059.1:0-13122 GCA_964594435.1 uncultured Alcanivoracaceae bacterium | reverse complement strand
GAAAAAATCGGAATTTTAATTCGCAACCCTATCGAACAACGCAACTCTATTGCCTTGGTGTAAAATTTACCTATCAATCCACTTTCGGCAAATCCTGTTACTTTGGCGGATGTTGCCGAAATAAAAATTGCCCAAGGGCCAGGGCAGATTTTACGTCGTGACCAAGATCGTGTGGTGGTGATTACCGCCGATATTGCCAATACAGATTTAGCTCATGCGGTCAAAATAGCCGAAACAATAATAGCGGAATACAAGCTCAACCCTTTGTTGCATTATAAGGTTACGGGACAAAATAAAGACTTACAAGAATCGAATAACTCGATGATATTTGCACTGGTTTTGGCAATTTTCTTGGTTTACATGGTATTGGCTTCGCAGTTTGAATCCTTTATTCATCCGTTTGTGATTTTATTTTCTATACCTTTGGCGATGATTGGAGCGGTCTGGGCATTGTATTTAAGTGGCACCCAGATTTCGGTGGTGGTTTTTATTGGTTTGATAATGCTAGCGGGAATTGTTGTCAATAATGCCATCGTATTAATTGACCGCATTAAACAATTGCATTTGGCTTCTCATAGCTTGCATGATGCCATTATCGAAGCGGGAAATGCACGACTTAGACCGATAATTATGACCACCATGACCACGGTTTTGGGCTTATTGCCGATGGTGGTGAGCATCTTTGGTGACCAAAGTGCAGGAGCTGAAATTCGTGCACCAATGGCAATAACCGTCATCGGCGGTTTACTGGTTTCGACTTTTCTCACCTTAATTGTGGTGCCAATTATTTATTCTTTGGTGACAAAAGACAAAATTCCATTGCCTGCAACTACAGAAACATGAAGACTCATATAAAAACAGGTGGCTTTAGTTCGATTGCGGTGTTTTCGCTGAAACGCCCAATAACCATTATTATGCTGTTTTTGAGTATGGTGGTGGTAGGTTTGATTTCTTCGCAGTTGTTATTGTTAGAAAAAATGCCAACCATGAAGTTTCCTTTTGTAAATGTTAATATTGCCTACCCCTCGGCGACCCCAAAAGAGGTCGAACAGAATATTACCCGACCACTTGAGGAAGCCCTCGCCACCATTGGTGATATAAAAGTTATCAGTTCGCAATCGGCAACTTTTGGTGCCAATATCGGCATTGCTTTTACGCCCAAGGCAGATATTGACGAAAAAACCTTGTTGGTAAAGGAGCAAATCGACTTAACACGGTCACAATTGCCAGATGATGTGCGACGAATTGTGGTCAATAAAGCCGAATTTGGCAATGAAGCCATTATGCAAATTCGTATCACCAGTGAGCGTGATTTAGAAAATGCATATGATTTGCTCAATCGTTACTTGGGGCGACCTATCGAACGCGTGGCTGGAGTAGCTCGGGTTGATTTTCACGGCATAGAACCGAAAGAATTACGTATCATTTTTCATAATGATGCCTTAAAAAAATACGGCATCGGCTTTAATGAGCTGGCACAAAAATTGCGTGATGTTAATTTTACCATCGCCTCAGGCAACTTCAAAACTGCCAACACCGAACATGCTCAGCAAATTCGAGTGGTGCCCATTGGACAATTGCAAGGTGTTGATGAACTTAAAAATGTGGTCATTAATCAACTTGGCATACGTTTATCAGATGTTGCGACAGTAACTTTGGTCAATGGTGATAGAAATTATGCCAGACATTTGGATAAAAAATATTCGGTAGGTTTAGAAATTTTTAAAGAATCGACTGCCAATATGGTTGATGTTGCCGAACGTGCATTGGCAAAAATTGAAGAAATTTCGCAAACACCTCAACTAAAAGGCATAAAACTGGTATTTTTAGACAACCAAGCCAAAGCGGTAAAATCTTCCTTAAGTGATGTGATTAATGCTGGGATTGTTGGTGCTTTATTGAGTTTGATTGTGCTATTTTTCTTTACCCGTGATTTAGCCACGACCTTGTTGGTGTCGTTGTCGATACCTATTTCTATCATTATTACGCTGGGAGTTTTGTATTTTTTGGGTTTAAGCCTGAATGTTTTGTCACTGATGGGCTTGATGTTGGCAGTTGGGATGTTGGTTGATAATTCTGTAGTTATCAGCGAAAGCATACTGACCAAACGCAACAACAGCAATTTATCGGTTGTTGAGGCCATACAGTCAGGAGTAGGAGAGGTGATGGTTCCCGTCATTGCTGGTACGGTCACTTCGGTCTGTATATTTTTGCCTATTGTCTTTGGCACGGGTGATTTATTGTATGTGTTTTTAACCCATGTCGCAGCCTCAATTATTGCGGCGATGATAATTTCTTTATTTTTAGCCATAACAGTAGTGCCGCTGATTATTTCAAAATTAAAACCGAAGGTAAAAACAGAAAAAAAGGATTGGTTTGATAAATACAAGAAGAACTACGTAAAAGCCTTAAAATTTACCCTCAACCACCGCTGGCTGACCTTTTTCTTTATCCTCATCGTGCTTGCAGTTGGTGGCGTGTCGATGAAATTTATGACCGATGACGATGGTTTTGATACGGGCGTCAATCGAGATTTTTGGTTGCCCTACCATGTTGATGGTTCTTTTAGTTTGGAGCGATTAAAGCAAGATGTGGATAAAATTGAAGATTATTTATTGGCAAATAAACAGAAATTTGAAATCAAATCAGTGTATTCGTATTACCAAGAAGATGGTTTTGTCGCCAGTAAAATTTACTTGGTGGATGAAGAAGATGCCACCAAAAGTGTGGCTGACATTAAAAGAGCCATCATGCAAGATATGCCAAAAATTACCATCGGCACCCCAAGTTTTCGCTGGCGACGTGGAAATTCTGCCGACAATAATAGCATGAGTATCTACTTGCAAGGCGATTCGCATATTGTCTTACAAAAAATGCTGCCTTCGATTTTGTTGGCATTGAATAAAGTCGAAGGCGTGAGCGGTGCCAGTGTTGATAAAAAGAATAACCGCCAAGAACTGCAAATAATTATCCAGCGAGATCGAGCCAACCGTTTGGGTGTAGACCCAATGACCGTTGCCCAAAGTGTCGGCGTAGCCATGCGTGGTTTGAATCTGCGTGAAATGGTAACCGAAAACGGTGAGTTGCCCGTTATCATGCGCTTTTATAAAACGGGTGAATTTAAAATGGAACAATTGGCACAATTGCCGATTAAAACTAAAAATGGCAACCAAATAACCTTAGAAACCGTAGCCACCATTCACAATACCACCTCACCACAGTCCATTCGTCGTTACAACCGCATGGGAGCGATTCAGATTGATATTGATTTAAAAGACGAGGTCAACAAGAAAGATATTAAGCAAGAATTTAGCAAAATAATGGATGCGGTCAACTATCCCAGCGGTTATCGCTGGACATTTGATGCCAACTCCCGCAGCATGGGTATGCAAATGTCCACCATATTTGATATTTTAAAAATAGCAGGCATGTTGATATTTATTGTGATGGCAGCCTTGTTTGAATCGTTGGTTTTTCCGTTGGTGGTGATTACTTCAATCTTATTTTCCTTTGTTGGTGTGTTTATTTTCTTTGCCATTACGGGTACAAAATTTGCCATCATGGCAGGCATTGGTATGTTGATTTTGATGGGCGTGGTGGTCAACAATGGCATTGTGCTTATCGACCACATCAACCAATTACGCATAAGCGGCAAAGGCAGACGAGCGGCTATTTTACAAGCAGGACGTGACAGATTACGACCTATAATGATGACGGTTGCCACCACCGTTGTTGGCTTAATTCCACTGTCGGTGAGTGTTTCATCAGTTGGCGGTGATGGGCCAGCTTATTTTCCTATGGCACGTGCCATTATTGGTGGTTTGTTGTTTTCTACTGTTGTTAGTTTGTTGGTGCTTCCCAGTCTTTATTGTTGGTTGGATGATTTACGAACGTGGAGTAAAGACCGTTTGCAAACGAAAACATTGGGTGCGGATACCTCTTCAGATAGCACTTGATTAAGTGACAAAGATTTATTAATGTTGGGTTTTAATTCGCCATAATGCCCGAAGCCTTTTTAATTGTTGTGGCGAATAATTGCCCTCAAGTTGTTCTAGGCTTATGTTGCTTTGCTGGTTTTCTATGGCTTGGCGTTGGTTAAAATAATCGTTCGCTGTGGATTGCCATTGTTGTCTTTGAGTATCAAGTTCTTGCAACCTAAGGGCAGCATCTTAACCATACTTTTCGATACGTAATTGCTGAATTTCCTCAGAACTTAGATTTGATGCTGCCAAACGCTTGTTTTCTAAAACAGTATCTTGGAATTGTGTCGCTCGGTTTTCAGCTTCAAGCCATTGGCTTTGTTGCTCGATGGCTTGCCCATTTGATTGGTCATTGAGGTGTTTTTTATTGAGAACAAATGCGGCATAACCTTCATCCTCTGCAAAAAAAGCTTCTGCCATTTCACTACCTAACAAGTCTTGGCGAAATTGGGCAAGAATTTGCAAGCGTTGTTGTTGGCTTAAATCAGCACTCATGCGAGCATCAAGTTCGTTTTGTGACGCTAAATAATTTTGGTACTTATCGTAAATGGCAAGTAATTGTTGCATTTGTGCGGTTGTTAAGTGTTGCTGAGCATATTTTATTAATTCTTGCCGAATTTCAGCCAACGACAATTCGCCTGTGGCTATCATAAAGTAGTCAAAAAGATTTTTTAAATCCGTATCAATAATAACCTGACCATTGGCATCAATATTAATCTTGCCATCAATACTTGTGTTGGCATAGGATTGGATTATTTTTGCTTTGTTTTGTGTTTCGACTTTGCTTGCTTGTCGTGGTTTTTTCGTGATGGCAATCGTCGGTTCTGCGGCTGTTCTAGCAGAAGTTTGTGTTTGTACAAGTGAAATGGTGTCTTTTTTGGTGGAAAAAAATACAAGGCTCAATATAACAATGGCAAGTACCAGACCTGCCATTATTATTTTTGTATTATTTTTCTGTATCACAAACCTTGATTTTTCAGACGGTTAGCGTGTGCACGATAAACAGAAGTTGGTTTTGCGGTAAATAAGCCACGTAGTGCGAGAATTTGATTGACTTCATCGACATGATTCCATGGATAATTATCACGGATGACTTTACCTAAATGGGAAGAACAACGACCAACCAAACCATCATTTGCCGCACCATTGAAAAATAAGTTGCTCACATACAAGGCGTAATCACTTGGATCCAGTACATTGGTCATAACACCAGTGCCGCCAAATGAATAATACTTCACATTGTTGACTGTATACGCACCTTCGCCACAGGCTGAAGTTGGCACACCCTCAGGATAATTGGCATTAAAAGCCGCCGCACCAGAACTGCTTAAAGAGGTCATGGAAGCAATAGCATCCTGTGGGTCGCCTGTGCCGCCAGAAATCGCCTCGATAAATGTGCCAATGGCATTGAATAAGGTTTCTGCTAATGTTTCAAGGTAAGAGCCAGGCACTAAATTGGCTTGCAAAGCATCGGCGACATCACTGCCTTTGTGGGGGCCGCCAAATGACGTGACCGACGCCACTAAATCAGGTCGAACGGAGGCGACATAACGAGCAGTAGGACCACCATGCGAGTGACCAATTAAATTAAATTTTTGGTAGCCATACACGGCTTTGATGGTTTCTAGTTGTTCCAAAAGTTGTTCGCCACGCAGTTCGCTGGAGTTTACCGCAGAGACGTCTGCTACAAAAACGGTGGCTCCGCCATCTTCCAGTTTTTGAGGAATTTGGTAAAAGTAATCGTAACTACCAAAAATTTGATCAAAGCCCAAAAGTCCATGCACCAATACAATAGGGTATTTTGTTTTGGTATACGTTGATTGGCTGTTCCACCACCAAGCGGAGGTTTGAGCAGAAAAGAGTAAGCTTGCTACCATTAGCAACATAAATGCTGGTATTTTTTTCATAAGTTGTCCCGTAATTGTTCTAAAACCCAAAGTTATTTTGGGGTGAGAGATGATAGCAAAATTCAGCACAATGTCAAGATTAAAACGAACGTTTAATTTAAATTTCTCTATCGGGATTTGGGTTATAGACTTTTTCAGAAGATTCTCAATTGTTAAATGAGCGGCAAGTATAACAATTTAGCTTAGTTGTCAGCTTTTCCGAGAATGAACTTACAATCCTAATAGAAAGGTTTTTATACCATTAAGAAACATTTGTACCGAAACAGCAATCAAAACCATACCCATTAAGCGTTCTATAGCAATCATGCCGCGTTTGCCTAAATAATTTTGCAAAGCGGTGGCAGAAAACAAAATAACGGCAGAGATAAACCATGCAATAAACAAAGCAATTGCAAGATTGGTTCGGCTTTCAGGGTATTGGCTAACAAGCAAAATTAATGTTGCCATTATTGAAGGGCCGGCAACCAAGGGAATGGCCAAGGGCACCAGCAAAGGGTCGCCTTCGATTTCCTCATCTGTGTAATTATTGTGCGAAGGGAAAATCATACGAATGGCGATGATAAATAAGATAATAGCACCGGCTATGGCAACCGATTCTTGTTGTAAGTCTAGGGCATGCAGAAAACTACTGCCAAAAAACAAAAACAAATACAAAATAACAAGGGCAAGGATTAATTCTCTACCAAGTGTTCTGTATCTGTTTTTGCTTTTTGCTAAATAACTGAGGAATATCGGAATATTACCCAGTGGATCAAGTATCAAAAATAATAAAATTGTGGCTGATAAAATATCCACAACAGCACTTATTTAGACTTTCTTCCAAAAATCCACAAGTCCTTTATGGAGAAAACATTGGTCTTTAGGTCCAATGGCTCGCCTTGTAAATAGGGATGGTTTGGGTAATTTTCTTGCAAAACCAGTAGGCTACTTTTGGCTAAATTATCTTCATGCAGTTCTTTATAAGCCTGAGTCATAACAGCTAAAGCATCTGCCACGGCATTGGTTTTTTGGTAAGATTCAATAACAAATTTGCAGCGATTAATTGCTCCGACATAGGCTTTGCGACGCAAATAGTATTTTGCGACTTGCAATTCATAAGCGCCTAGCCTGTTGCGTAAAAAGACAAGGCGTTGGTGTGCGTCAGCAGCGTATTGACTATTTGGAAATTTTTCAATAAACGATTTAAAAGCAACAAAGGACTGTTTGGCATTTTCTTGATTTCTGTCTAAGGCAACATCTGGTTTGATGCGTTGAAACAGCCCTCTATCGCTTTCAAAATATATGAGACCTTTTAAATAATAGGCGTAATCTAAATGCTCATGTGCGGGATAGTTTTTGATAAATCTTTCCAGAGTTGAGATAGCCTGCTCCATATCATAAGCACGATAATAAGAATAAGCCAACTCTAGTGAGCCTTGTTCTGCGTAGCGACCAAAAGGGTACTGGTTACGTAAATTTTTATAATACAAGATTGCATTGTCCCAAATTTCGAGTTCCATATATTTTTTGGCTTTATTATATAATGTTTCGGCACTGTGTTTTGTTACCTCAACTGATTCTTTCTTTTTGTTACCTTTACAGGCATTGAGGCTTATGGCGATAAGCATAATTAAGGTTAGTGTGTAGAATTTTCTCATTAATTTGTAGACCAATTTCATAAAACCTCGCCATAATACTGTAAAATAACGCAATGAACCAACAAAACAAGCAAATAATTGCACAAAAACACCGAGTTAATCCCCAACAGGCCGGAATGAGGATTGACCAATACCTGCGGCAACTGTTTCCAGAATACTCAAGGGCGACACTGCAAAAATGGATAAACAAGCATTTTATTCTTATTAATTCAAGCACCTGTAAGCCAAAACAAAAACTCAAAGGCTATGAAAACATAGATATAAACGTCGAAATTGAGGCCGCAATTGAAGATGTGCCACAAAAAATGGACTTGAACATACATTTTGAAGATGATGAAATAATTGTTATCAATAAACCCGCTGGAATGTTGGTGCATCCTGGTTCTGGCAATCCTGATAACACCTTGTTAAATGGGCTATTGGCTCATAACGAAACCCAAGCGTTGTTGCCACGTGCTGGCATCGTGCATCGGCTGGATAAATTAACCAGCGGCTTGATGGTTGTTGCTAAAACCTCCAATGCCTACAACAGTTTGGTTAATCAACTCAAAGAACATACCGTGACACGTCAATACATCGCTTTGGTTAAAGGTGTTTTGACACAAGATAATCGCATAGATATGCCCATTGGTCGGCACCAAAAAAACCGCACCAAAATGGCGGTTTCAGTCAATGGAAAAAGAGCCGTTACCAATTTTAGAATTATGGAAAATTTTAAGCATTACACGTGCATAAAGGTGGATTTAGAAACGGGTCGCACCCATCAAATCCGTGTCCATATGCATTATGTTGGTTATCCTTTGCTGGGTGATCCTGTTTATGGTAATCACCTGCGAGTTGAACCCGATTTAGAAAAAGGGCTCAAAGATAGTGTTCGAGCCTTTCCACGCCAAGCGCTACATGCACAAACATTGGCCTTTATTCACCCAGCAAGCCATAACAAAGTCACGTTTAAGAACAAAATTGCCCAAGACATGCAGGAACTTATGGAAGAGTTGCGTGATTTTGACAGCTTACAAGGCAATCAAGATGAGGGTGATTGGGATGTTTTTTATCCGTTGGACTAGCTTTTGTTTAACGGCTTAAATGAGCCCGAAGCAACCCAAAGCAATGAAACCATTAGTGCCAGTAAAAAATACCATGAAACAAAGGGTATAGGAACCGCTTGATTGGGTGTGCCTGCAATAACTAATGTTGCGGAATTATTGGCAGTGTTAAAATCATTACTGGCATTGACGGTAACCGTATTAATTATTTCACCAGATTGTGAAATGGTTGCATTTAATGTGCAATTAAGGGCGGCAAATGAGCCAATATCTTGCAAGCTAACATTGGCAATGCCAGCAGCAGAATTGATTGAGGTTCCATCAGAGCAATTTAAGTTATCAAATTGCAATTTATCGGAGAGTGTATTCTCTAATGAGACAGAACTGGCAGTAAAGCCTGTGTGGTTTTTAACAACGATGTTTAATTGCAGAGAATCGCCAATCGCCATCGTTTGTTCTTGTGAGCTTTGTGTTTGTTGTTGGCTATAAGTCACCGATAAATCTGTGCCACCTTTGCCAGAAATAAATTGGCAACTGTCGGTCGCTACCAAATCAACACCCCAAACCGTCAAAGTACCAGCGGTATACTTGGCATCAATGGCATCACTGGCATCATCCACTTGCTCGTAAAACTGCATAAGGAATTGCCCATCATTAGCTGAGATTACATCTTCATTGCCCGTATCGGTAATGTCTATGATACCATTGGAGCTAAAAATGCCTGTTCCTGGTTCGTTGCGTCCAAATCCGACTATCAATTGAATGCCATCATCATTAGGGTTGGTGCTGCTAAAGCCAATAATTGCCTCTTGCAAAAAGCTACCGTTAAATGTTTCTAATTTGATGTTGGTGTATTCAAAGCCTGTAATTTTGTTGCCATTGATGCAATTGGCAACCACGTTTTTCGGTTTGTTTTTGGCATCCCATGAGTCAGCAGATTGTACAGAAAAGTCTAAAACAACTGAAGAATTAGGAATGCTGGCTAGAGAAATTTCTTTGGCAATGGCATTGACGCAGACACCAAGCAACAACACAAAAAGCAAAAAGCCAGAGATTCTCTGCTTTGCGAGTTTTGTGTATTCCTTATCAAAATTATGGAAATTAAATTTCTTCATTAAATATTTGAGCGTCAATTACCGAGTATTATAAACAAGCTAAATCCAAAAAGGTAGTACAAATCCAAATAAAATGCAGTATAATTGCAAAATATGGCAACTTTTACTTATAATTTTAACAATAAATCAATAAAATCACTGCAAACAACGCGTTTGCACGGCAAAAGCCAAGTGCCTTATGATTCATTTAACATGGGCGTTTTTGGAAAGGATACGCAAGCACAAGCCAACGTCCGCAGCCTAAAAAATGTGCCACATGACGTGGTCTTTATGCAACAGGAGCATGGCAATAAAGTGGTGGAGTACAAGCACCAACCTTCACAGCACGGAGAAGTGTGTGCCGATGCCTGCTTTACTCGCCAAAAAGCTATTGTTTGTGCTATTTTAACCGCTGATTGCTTGCCTGTCTTAATCGTTGATGAGGCCGCAACTGTTGTGGCAGCCGTGCATTGCGGTTGGCGAGGTCTTTATGCTGACATTTTAACCAAAACGATTGCAAAAATGGCGATACCAGCAAAAAACCTCTGTCTATGGCTTGGTCCTTGTATTTCTTACAAGCCTTATGTTGTTGATGCAGAATTTCGGCAAAAATTTGTGCAAAAAGATAAGCGATTGGCTCATTGTTTTTATCGTGATAAGAAACAAAAGTGGCATGCGGATTTAAAAAAAATCGCTCTAACCCAACTGCATGGCATTGGGGTCAAAAGCATAGCTCAATCACCTTACTGCACCTTTGAAAATAAACAGCTTTTTTATTCGTACCGACGTGATGGCGAAACAGGTCGCACTGCCAGTCTCATATGGCTGTGTTAAAAAACAATGGTTTTATTGCCACAAATAAACACACGGTCATTTAACACCAGATTTAAAGCTCTGGCCAGGACTGTTTTTTCCACATCACGCCCCGCAGCTTGCATATCCTGCCAGTTGAAACGATGGTTCACAGGGATAATGTTTTGGGCAATAATTGGTCCTTCGTCCAAATCA
The DNA here is from genome assembly GCA_964594435.1 of uncultured Alcanivoracaceae bacterium. Lineage (GTDB taxonomy): Bacteria > Pseudomonadota > Gammaproteobacteria > Xanthomonadales > Marinicellaceae > NORP309. Next base: position 2,450 of record CAZQMH010000059.1, on the reverse strand, counting down.
CTGGTGACAAAATGGGCCGTTGCACCGATGATTTTAACGCCACGTTCAAAGGCTTGTTTATAAGGATTGGCTCCGATAAATGCTGGTAAAAAAGAGTGATGAATGTTGATAATTTTTTGGGCAAAAGTGGCAACAAAATCAGCACTTAGAATGCGCATGTATTTGGCTAAAACAACATAATCGTGCTCTAAGGATTGGATGATTGTGGTGATTTTTTGTTCGTGTTGCTTTCGAGAAATATCTGCTGTTGGCACATGGTAAAATGGTAAATCAAAGCGTTTAACCAAGTCAGACAAATCCAAATGGTTGCCGATAACAGCTTGAATTTCGGCATCCAATTGACCTGCGGAATGACGGATTAAGGTATCGCCCAAAACATGTGATTCTTTGGTCACTAATATGACGATTTTCTTTTTTTTAGGCACTTTTACTTGAATTTCGGCATTTTTAGGCGCAACTTCACGTAATTTACGCTCTAATTCCTGACTTTCAAAGTCGCCAGTCACAACCGAACGCATAAAAAATCTGCCTTTATTTTTATCAACAAACTCCTGATTTGAGTCGATATTCAGATTGTTGTGATAAAATATCTTAGAAAATTTATAGACCAAGCCTTTGGCATCATCGCAGGCGATGAGAATTCTTAGGTTTTGTTTTGCAGTAGCCATGATGTGTTGAGGATTAAACATAGCATTATAACGTGAATTTAAAAAAATGATAGATGCCCACATACATTTGGATGATGAACGATTTGATAAAAATCGACAACATCTCATTGCCCAAGCTCAAAGAGCTGGTGTTGAGCACTTTATCGTGCCAGCAGTGCAACGCAAAGGGTTTGACAAATTAAAAAATCTGGCACTTGAACATGCAAATATTCATGCTTGTTATGGATTGCATCCTTATTATATCGCCGCTCACCACAAACAAGATATACAAGCTTTAGATAACTGGCTGCATCAAAATAAAGCCATAGCATTGGGGGAATGTGGTTTGGACTTTTATTTAAAAGACTTAGATAAAAACAAACAATTGTTCTATTTTGAAGCTCAAATTGCATTGGCTAAGGCCCACAATCTGCCGCTTGTTTTGCATGCCAGAGGAGCCGTTGATGCGGTGTTTAATTGTTTAAAAAAACAGCAATATTTTAACGCCATGATTCACAGCTATAACGGCAGCATTCACCAAACTAAAAAATTACTCGATTTAGGTGTGAAATTTAGTTTTGGCGGTGCTATTTGTCATGCGAATGCCACAAAAATACACAAGCTTGTGAAATATTGCCCTGCCGATAGCATCATGTTTGAAACCGATGCCCCCGATCAAAATCCTTGTGGCAGGCGTACTGATTTAAATTTGCCTATTAATTTGGGTGAAATCATTAACTGTTATGCTCGTATTTGTGCGACAGATGCCAAACAAGCACAAAAACAATCGAGCCTTGTTTGCCGAGATTTTTTTCAAATCTAAATAATTTGCGTTATAATCACTTAAATTTTATCCAACAAACAAGAATTATGAAAAAAACAATCCTCACCGCCCTAATGATAGGCATTTTAAGCAGTTGCATTCACAGCAAAAAAAATAACAATATTCAAGTGGAGACAAAGCATGTTTCCCTCAATTATCCAATCACAACAAAAGGAAAGGTTGAGGATAACTATTTTGGTACGAAAGTCGCTGACCCTTACCGATGGTTAGAAGACGACCGCTCACAAGCAACCCATCAATGGGTTGTGGCAGAGAATAAAGTTACCCATAATTATCTGAATAATATTCCATATCGACAAAAAATTAAACAGCGTTTAACCGAAATTTGGAATTATGAAAAAATCACTGCCCCTTTTAAAGAAGGTCACTACACGTATTTTTATAAGAACAATGGCTTACAAAATCAATACGTCATGTACCGCAAAGATGCCAATGGCAAAGAAGAAATCTTTCTTGACCCCAACACTTTTAGCAAAGATGGTACGGTTTCTCTAGGACAAGTTAGTTTTTCCAAAGATGGCTCAATTGCCGCTTATGCCATCAGCGAAGGCGGCAGTGATTGGCGAAAAGTTAAGGTTATTGAGGTCGAATCAAAAAAACAAATCGAACCGACTTTGGTTGATATAAAGTTTTCGGGGCTGTCATGGTATAAGAATGAAGGTTTTTATTATTCCAGTTATGACAAGCCAAAAGGCAGCGAATTGTCGGCAAAAACCGATCAGCACAAACTCTATTATCATAAACTTGGCACACCACAATCAACCGATGAAATCGTATTTGGCGGCACGCTGGCACAAAAACACCGTTATGTTGGCGGTAACGTCAGCGAAGATAACCATTATTTGTTTATTTCTGCGGCAGTATCCACCAATGGCAATAAATTGTTTCTTAAAGATTTAAGTCATAAAAACTCGCCTTTGATAAGCATTGTAGACCATACCGAATCCAATACTTATGTG
>CAZQMH010000058.1:0-13144 GCA_964594435.1 uncultured Alcanivoracaceae bacterium | reverse complement strand
ATAGCCAGTGTGAAAATTGCAGGATTTTACCACCTTTTGCATCAACAATCTCGATTAATTGCACATGTGGACCACCTTTTCCTAAATATCCTGGCATGGGTGAGACATACATGATGTGGTCGGCATCGCCTTCAAAGATAACAAAGGAATTATCTTCTTCTTTAAATGCCATAGGCAAGATGCGTGAAATCTGACGACGAATAAGATTTTGTACGACACGGACTTCATTACTGGCATCAATTCTTTGAATGCCTTTGTGTGCCATTTTGCGACTGGTGTTTACGCCGGTATAAACCATGACCATGATAAGTGCCAGCATGGTCATAACAATAATGACTTCCATCAAACTAAAACCTGCTTGTTTATTTTTTGAGTATCGCATTATTTTCTTGGTTTTGAGTAATCAGGAGTGATGGCTCTTAGGGTCTTAAATTCTGTGCTTAATTCTTTATTGCCGTAGTGGCTAAATACAGTTAAGGTTACTTCCATTAGTTCTATTGAGCTAAATTCTTGGTTAATTTGTCCATCATAGGGAGCGTCATAAGGTACAATTTCCATCTGCCAGCTATTCCATTGATCAAAATCTCCACTGTTTGTGCCTTCTTCTACTTTTTCGAACAACCCTAATTCATCCATTTTACTTTGGGCCATGAGGGCAATTTTGGTATTTCTGGCAGCTTTTTGGGTGTTTTTGGCAGCTCCTGTAATTATTTTCATAATCGTGCCAAAGGAAAGTGCCAACAAAGTAAAGGCGACCAATACTTCTAGCAGTGTAAAACCACGTACTTTTTTGCCTGACTTCATGAGCTCGTGCCTTCAACCATGCGTATTTCTCCCGTCAACCAATTGACGTTTATCTTTTGGATACGTTTGCCGTATACGATTTTAACATAGCCACCAGTGGACGAGCCGTCAGAAAAAAACCGTATCTTGCCCGTGGTATCATCGGCAATTTCTGAGTCCGCGGTGTAAACATACATTTCCACTTCTTGAGGAATTTTTACGACTTTTTTGTTGGGTGCTTGGTAGGTTTTTTGTTCGACGTTGAAGCTGATGGTTTTATCGGCATGTTTTATTACCGCTTGTCCACGTGTGTAACGTAATGCCGAAACCAGGTCCTTGCCCACTGCTTTTATTTTCGCTTTTTCCAAGCTTTTAAACATCCTTGAGGATGCCAAAGTCGCTAGTACCGCTATCATCACCATCACCAAGATGATTTCGATTAAGGTGAAAGCTTTTTGGTTATGAGCAAAAGACATGGTTTTACCCTTAATTCAGCTCCCAGCTATTGATGTCTTTACTGAAACTATCGCCACCTGGTGCTTTATCTTTGCCGTAAGATGTAATGCTAAATTCTTCACCATCTTGACCAGGTGTACTGATAGAAAATTCATTTTTCCATGCGTCTTTTATTTCTTTTTTACCCGCATAAGGTCCAAGCCAGTTCGGGTCGCCATTGTCATGCACCAAGGCATCTAATGTTTTGGGATAATAGCCCATATCAGAGTTAAAACTTTCTCCTGCCATTTGTAGTTTTTTAATCATTAAGCGTGTGGCTTTGACGTAGCCTTTTTGCGTATTTGTGCCCATTTTCGTGGCGACAATACCCATCAAAACTGCCATCATGGTCATAACAACCAATATTTCGATTAAACTGAAACCAAAGTTTCTGGATTTAATGTTTTTGTGTTTTCTTACTTTCATACCTTACCTCTTATGAGACTAAATCGTTCATACTTAACATTGCTATCAAAATAGCAAAAATTATAAAAAATATCAATGCTGCCAGAGACAAAACAATAACCGGTACCAATAGCGATATCATTCTATCTATTGCGACCTTGACTTCGTTATCATAGGTGGTCGCTGTTTTTAACAACATTTCGTTTAATTGCCCTGTTTCTTCGCCGACACTGATTAATTGTTGTGCCAAGCGAGGAAAGGCTTCTTCTTTTTCTAAACCAACTGCCAAAGGCTCGCCGTGTTTCACTTTTTCTTCTGCATTTTCGACAATGGAAAGCAAAAGTTTGTTCCCAATAACTTTTTTACCAACTTTCAAAGCACTCAACAACGGCACACCGCTATCGATCAATGTCCCTAAAGTTCGTGAAAAACGGGCAACATCAATGCGCGTAAATAATTCCCCGATGACGGGTAATTTTAACATTTTTGTATCCCAAGCCAATTTAAAATCTGTTTCTTTGAGCTTTTGTTTGAGCACAAAAACTATCGCTATGATGGCAACAATAATTGCCCACCAATAATTTTCGACAAAATTTGCCAATGCTAAAACAAACTGCGTCACACCTGGCAATTCAACTTCGGCATCTTCAAACATCGGTTTAAATGAAGGCACCACTTTGCCCAACAATACGAACAATGAACCACCTGCTAAAAAAAACAAGATTATCGGATAAATCATGGCTGAAACCACACTGTCTTTTAGGGCTTTGGCTCGTGCCATATAGTCAGCCAAACGGCTCAAAGTAACCTCTAAGGTTCCACCCATTTCACCAGCTCTCACCATATTGGTGTACATGTTTGTAAAGACATGTTGTTCTTCCAGAGCGTCCGACAATGTACCGCCGCCGCGGACTTTATCGCGAACTTGTTCGACCATTATGCGTAATCTTTCATCATCAATCAAGTCAATCATCACACTTAATGAACGCTCCAAAGGCATACCTGAGCTTAACAAAGTAGAAAGCTGGTCGGTAAAATCACCAATTTGTTTTTGTGTCACTTTTTTGCGTGATGCCAGTAGATTTTCAAAAGAAAAGCCTGTGCCTAATTCTTTCGCCGTCAGCGGAATATTGCCTGCGGCTTGTATTTTGCCAATGACCTCAGCTCGTGTCGCCGCTTCCATTTGTCCTTCCAGTTGCTCACCTGCTGGTGTCAAGGCTTTGTAGATAAACTGTGCCATAATCTTTTAGTGTTCGCTATCTTGAGAAACACGCAGAATTTCTTCATAACTGGTGCGTCCTGCCAAACATTTGAGCAGTCCATCTTCATAAATAGTGGTCATGCCTTCATCACAGGCTTGTTTTTGAATTTCTCCTGCTGTGGCATGGTTCATTATCATGCGGCGAATGGCATCAGACATTTCTAAAAATTCGAGTATCGACATACGTCCACTGTAGCCGGTGAGATTGTTTTCGCTTGGTACGGGTTTGTAAAAAGCGTATTCATCCTGCTTAATGAGTTTGTCTAGCCCCATGCTTTTAATCACTTCTGGTGCTAAAATCTCCTTACGAGCGGTGGCTTGGTTGAGTTTTCGCACCAATCTTTGAGCCAAAATACCATTTACCGTTGAAGTTAACAAGTAATCTTCCACGCCCATATCCAACATCCGGGTAATACCGCCTGAAGCATCATTGGTGTGAATAGTTGACAAAACCAAATGCCCTGTAAGAGCGGATTGAATAGCAATTTTTGCCGTTTCTAAGTCACGCATTTCCCCAATCATGATGACATCCGGGTCTTGGCGAACAATGGCACGTAACGCTGAGGTAAAATCCAGACCAATTGAAGATTTAACTTGGATTTGGTTGATGCCTGTGAGTTGGTATTCTACGGGGTCTTCAACGGTGATGATTTTTCGCTCTTCGGTGTTGAGTTGTTGCAGTGCGGTGTATAAGGTTGTGGTTTTACCTGAACCTGTTGGACCTGTCACCAACATAATGCCGTGCGGCATCTCTAACACTCTTTTAAAAGGCTCCAATAATCTATCGGTAAAACCAAGCTGATGGAAGTCAAAAACAATGCTTTCTCTATCCAAAATACGCATCACCACACTTTCGCCATAAGAAGTTGGAACGGTTGAAACCCGTAAATCCAGCTCCTTGCCTTGTACACGTAGCATGATGCGTCCATCTTGTGGCAAACGTCTTTCGGCGATATTGAGTTTTGCCATAATTTTAATCCGCGATATGACCGCTGCGGTTGAACGGGCTGGCGGTGCTTCAACTTCTTGCAAAACACCATCAATCCGATAACGCACTTTTAAACGATTTTCAAAAGGTTCGACATGAATATCAGACGCTCTGGCTTCAACTGCCCGTTGCAAAATAATATTAACCAAACGAATAACAGGGGCTTCGGATGCCAAATCACGCAAATGATCAACATCTTCTTCATCGCCTGCGGCATCATCGGATAAGCTATCGACAATTTGACCCATGGCAGAACGCCCACCACCGTAATATTTCTCAATGGCATTTTCGACTTCTGATGGCAAACCGATTTTGATGGCTAACTCTTTATGCGATGCCATTCTTATGGCTTTTATGGTAAATTCATCACTTGGATAAACCATGATGAGTTTGATAGTATTTTCATCTTCATCATACGGGAAAAACAAATTTTTGGTCATGAAACGCAACGGGAACTCGGTTTCAACATTAACCGTTGCGGGATAGTCTTTTTCTTTAATGATGGGCAATTGCATTAATTCGCTTAAAGAAGCTGCCACATCACGTTCAGAAGTTAAGCCAACTCGAACCAATAATGGCACCAAAGATGTGCTAACGGTTTCTTGATAAATGCGTTCGCCACGATGCAAATCTTCTTGGGTTAGTCGCCCTTTCTCTATCATGTAGTGGCACAAACGTTCCTCGAAAGTGAGCTTTTTTGTACTAACTTGTGGCTCGGGCGTTTCAACGTTTTGTGCCGCTGTGTCGATTGTTTGTGTTTCTGTCATAATAATTTAAATAAGTAGTGTTGCTGTGACCATCTTGTGTTTATTAAGTTTCATTATTACTTGGGATTGGCTAATTGTTTAAATTGACCCAAGCCTGTAATTTGACTGATAAATTTGTTGTTCATTATAATCCAATACGCCACCGGCACAACTGCTGGAATAATCAAATAGGACAATTGGTACATTAAAGCAATAAAATTATGGTTTAAACCCGTTTCAAGTATTGCCTGTTGGGCATCTGTCCCTGATTCAAACAGTAAGCGTTTTATCAATTCCCAAAAAGAGCCAAAGGTTTGAATAAAAACCACCAACACATAGCCAAGTGCTATCTGCATAACTCTGTTTGCAGTTTTTAACTCAGGAATGGAAACGACCAAACCCGAAATAACTGCCAAACCATAACCATAAAGCATAGGATTGACCGTCACTTCTAGTACTGCCAGTTTTTCCTCTTGCCCTTGAAATGTTTGGCTTGGAAAAATTAAGGTTTCAACATTTAACCAGTAATGGCTTTGGCTTATGTGGTTAAATAAATCAGGTTGCCACCACGCGAGAATGCCTTGCAAAAGATATTTTACTGGCACAACCAACAAGCTCGATGCATAAAACCAAATAAAAAAACACAAGGGTAAAAACAATACCGTGCTTAACAATAATTGCCGAATGATAGTTTTGGCTTGCTTATCTGTGGTTTTTGCATTCATGATTTAACAAATTTTCTGGCGTTATAAAACATACGCATCCACGGAGAATTTGCTTGCCAATTCTGTGGCGACCATGACATTTGCACAGCACGAAAGACCCTTTCTGGATGCGGCATCATTATCATAACATTCCCTGCTTCATTTGCAAGTGCCGCTGTTGCCATTTGTGAACCATTTGGGTTTAAAGGATAATTTTGCGTGATTTGACCTTCATTATCACTGTATTGTGCCACAATATTGGCTGTTTGCCTTGCTTTTTCATCGGCAAAAACAGCTCGCCCTTCTCCGTGAGCAATTGCCACAGGAATATGAGCACCGTGCATATCGGCAAAAAAGATGCTGCTAGATGGCTTTATTATCAGACTGGAAAAACGGGCTTCAAATTGTTCGGAACTGTTTTTTAGAAACCGTGGCCAGTTTTGTGCACCAGGAATAATAGTTTTCAATTGCGATAACATCTGGCAACCGTTACAAACGCCTAAGGCAAACTTGCTACCATCGGCAAAAAAATCAGCAAACTGTTGTTTCAAATCTTGGTGAAATAATATGCTGTTCGCCCAACCCGTTCCTGCTCCCAAAACATCGCCAAAGGAAAAACCACCGCACGCTGCCAAGCCCTGAAAATCTTTTAAATGGAATGAACCTTGTAGCAAATCTTGCATGTGCACATCAAAAACATCAAAACCTGCCTGATGAAATGCCATTGCCATTTCTTTTTGCCCGTTGACACCTTGTTCGCGCACAATCGCAACTTTGGGACGTGTTGTGTTGATAAAAGGAGCAATAACATCTTGTGAATAGTCAAAATCAACCGTGGCTTTTAATCCTTCGTCCTTACCAATAAGCTCATATTCTTGCTGGCAAGTTTGTGGGTTATCCCGTAAGGACGCCATGAGATGGCTGGTTTTTGCCCACATTTTATGCAAAGTATCGACCTTTTCTGTATAAATTTCTTTCTGCTTGTAAACAAATGACAGTTGCTTTTGTGACGTAGCATAACCCAATTTGTAACAGTCAAGCGAGCCAAACAAGGCTTCAAATTGCAAGCATTTATCCTCTGCAACAGCCACCACAGCTCCTAATTCTTCTGCAAATAAAATTTCTTGTGGGCTGTAATCGCTAAAATCAAGTGTGACTTTCATGCCACAATTGGCAGCAAAACACATTTCGCTCAAGGCAACAAACAAACCACCATCAGAAATATCATGGTAGCCGGCAATCACATCAGCTTGTACGGCTTGCTGCATAGCTTTCCAGAAATTTCTAAATGCCTTCACATCTTCTAAATCTGGGCACTGCTCACCTAATTGTTGATAAACTTGAGCCAAAGAAGAAGCACCCAGACGTTTTTTACCATTGGCTAAATCAATACAGTAAATACCATGTTTGGTCGTGCTGTTATCAAAATAAGGGGTCAAACTTTTGCGAACATCCGTCACATTAGCAAATGCCGAAACAATCAAAGAAACAGGTGCGGTAACCTTTTTCTCCTCGCCAGCATCCTGCCAAGTGCTTTGCATGGAAAGAGAGTCTTTGCCCACGGGAATACCAACGCCCAAAGCTGGGCACAACTCTTCACCAATCGCCTGCACCGCATTAAACAAAATTTCATCTTCGCGCCCCTTGCCTGATGCTGCCATCCAATTAGCAGATAATTTTACCGCAGACAATTCGCCAATAGCATTGCCCGCAGCATTCATCAAGGCTTCACAAACTGCCATTCGAGCCGATGCCGCTCCATCAATTAATGCCAAGGGTGTTTTTTCTCCTATCGACAGGCATTCTCCAGCATAACTTTCATAATCTCGCAAACTGACACCACAATCTGCAACTGGCACTTGCCACGGGCCAACCATTTGGTCACGATGCACCAAACCCGAAACGGTTCTATCACCGATGGTGATAAGGTATTTTTTGCTGGCAACCGTTGGAAAATCCAGTATTCTTTCTACGACCTGACTTAAACTGTCATTTGGTGCTTGCAAAGGGCTTAATTGAGGGGGTTTGGTGCTGATGGTTTTTGTTGTTTTTGGAGTCTTGCCAAACAACAAATCCATTGGTATATTCACTGGATTGTTGTTGAAATGCTTATCACTTACTTTGAGGTTTTTCTCCTTTGTGGCTCGTCCCAAAACCGCATAAGGACATCTTTCGCGTTGGCAAATTTGTTTAAATTCTTCCAGTTTTTCAGGTTTTATGGATAAAACATAGCGTTCTTGCGATTCGTTGCACCAAATTTCCATCGGTGTCATCGCTTGGCTATCAATTTGCAAATTACGTATTTCCAACACACCACCCAGTCCGGCATCATCTAGCAATTCTGGCATGGCATTGGACAAACCACCTGCCCCAACATCATGAATCGAACGCACAGGCGAGTGTTCTTCTTTTTTCCAACAATTATCAATAACTTCTTGGCAACGGCGTTGCATTTCAGGATTGCCTCGTTGCACCGAAGCAAAATCCAAATCTTCGCAACGGCTACCACTTGCCACCGAAGAGGCGGCTCCACCACCCAAACCAATTAACATGGCGGGGCCGCCCAGCACCACCAAATAATCACCCGCTTGGGTATCATTTTTTAATGCCAAATTATGATTAATTGTGCCTAAACCACCTGCCAGCATGATCGGCTTGTGGTAACCTCGCCAACCAAAGTCAACGGTATCAAGTTCTAAACTTCTGAAATAACCACAAATATTGGGTCGTCCAAACTCATTGTTAAATGCAGCCGCTCCTAAAGGGGCTTGTAGCATGATGTCCAAGGCAGAGGCAATACGCTCAGGTTTGCCTTGGGTGGTCGTTTCCCACGATTTTATATGTTGTGGAATTTTTAAATGACTGACGGAAAAACCACACAGCCCAACTTTAGGGCGAGCCCCTTGACCTGTTGCTCCTTCATCTCGTATTTCTCCACCTGAACCCGTAGCCGCACCCGGATGTGGTGAAATGGCGGTGGGGTGGTTATGGGTTTCAACTTTTATTAAAATATCTGCGGTGTTTTCTTGCACATAATATTTGTGGTTGTCGTCAACCAGCCACCGCTTGCTTGACCCGCCTGCAAACACAGCGGAATTATCCGCATAGGCAGAAATTGCAGGTTGTGGCGTGCGTGCTTCGGTGGTGCGAATCATCTGAAACAAAGAGTGACTTTGTTGTTGCCCATCAATCCGCCATGAAGCATTAAAAATCTTATGTCGGCAATGTTCAGAATTGGCTTGAGCAAACATCATCAGTTCGGTTGCAGTGGGTTGTTTATTGATTTGTTTGTATTGCTGTTGCAAGTATTCTTTCTCATCAAGTGATAATGCCAAGCCTAATTGTTTATCAATTTCATCCAGTTGCTTTGTGTTTTCGGTGATGTTTATCAATGCATCGGCAACGGGCTCATCGGTATTAAAAAGTTCACCTAAAGAAACAAAGTCCGAATAAATATCTTCCATCATGCGGTCATAAAGGTATTTTTGGCATATTTCTCTGCTGTGAGAATTCTTTTCAAAATAAACCATTCGTGCCAATTCAATTCGAACAACCTGCCTAAAGCCACAGTTTTTTAAAATATCAGTAGCTTTGCTCGACCACGGAGAAATCGTTCCCAAACGTGGAGCCACGACTTGGGCATTGGCTGGAATTTTTGCCGCCATTGAGCCTGCTGCCAAAATTTTTTCTAAATCTGTTTTTACCAATGGGGCTGATGCTTGCACATGCACAATATAAAGGTTATCGACTTTTAAGATGGAAGTGTTATAAGATTTTATTGACTGATTTATTTTATCAAGTCGAAAAGGACTGAGGGCAGATGACCCTTGAAAAAAGATTGTTTCAGTTTGCATGATAATACGTAAAAAATTGAAGTGCCCAAAAAAGCGGATAATAGCATTTTTAACTCACTTTTGCACGAGCAAACAACCAACCCTTTGCCGAAAGGGTGTTAAATATTCATCTATTCGGGTAAAATCAATGCCATGCGTAAAAAAACTATATTTTTAATGGGTCCAACAGCCGCAGGCAAAACAGATGCCGCAATTTTTTTACATCAGCACTACGGCTGTGATATTATTTCTGTTGATTCCGCTTTGGTTTATCGACACATGGACATTGGCACCGCCAAACCCGATAGCAAAACCTTAGCCCAAGCTCCACATGCTTTGGTGGATATTATTGAACCGTGGCAAACATACAGTGCCGCCAATTTTGTCGCTCAAGCTACGGACTTAATGCAAAAATCCTTAGCGGCACAACGCCTGCCTTTATTGGCTGGTGGCACCATGATGTATTATCGTTCTTTGCAACAAGGTTTATCCAAATTACCAGATGCAGATGCAACTATTCGTGCCGAACTGGAACAACTAGCAGCTGAAATTGGCTGGGATGCCATGCACCAACGCCTGAGCGAAATCGACCCACCGTCGGCTCATCGCATTCACAAAAATGATCCACAACGGATTGGACGTGCCCTAGAAGTTCATGCTCTCACAGGAAAAACCATGACCGAACTGCACCAAATGCACCAAGGCGATAAACTTGATTACGAGGTTTTAAAAATAATTATTGCCCCACCTAGAGAGCTCTTACACCAAAGAATTGAACAACGCTTCAAAATAATGCTCGAACAAGGCTTTATCGAAGAAGTCGAAAAACTCAAAGCTCATAACAAAATAAACATTGACCTGCCGTCTATGCGGTGCGTTGGCTACCGTCAGGTGTGGCACTATTTACAAGGTGATTTAAGTCGTGATGAAATGATTTTTAAGGGCATTGTGGCAACCCGCCAATTGGCAAAAAGACAATGGACATGGTTGCGTAAAGAAAAAGATGCCATTTGGCTGGATTCGACCCAAAAGGGTTATTTAAGCGATATTCGCCATCTGGTTGAGGATTTTATGGCATGAATGTACTGATTTTGTCACGTAACAAGCGTTTGTATTCCACCCAAAGACTGTTTGAAGAAGCCCAATTAGCCAAACACAATACCGCAATTGTCGATTATATGCATTGCAATATCATCAGCGAGAAGGAAAACCCTGTGGTTTATTACAATGGTCAGTCCTTGCGTTTTGTCGATGCTATTGTGCCACGAATTGGAGCCACTTTTACCTTTTATGGCTCGGCTCTTATTCGTCAATTTGAAATGCAGAATATACCGACATTGGTCAGTTCGCAAGCGTTGTTAAGAGCTCGTGATAAATTGCATTGTTTGCAAATACTAACCGTTGAAAATGTCGGTATGCCCAAGACTTATTTTACCCATTATTTTTACAATATTGATGAAATAATTACCGCAGTTGGCGGCTTTCCTTTTGTTATGAAACAGCTTGAAGGCACACAAGGGTATGGTGTTTTTCTGATAAAAGACCGCAAACATGCTGGTGAAATCATCAACGCCCACCAAAGTGCCAACAAGCGTTTTATCATTCAGGAATACATTGCCGAATCCAAAGGAGCGGATATTCGAGCCATTGTCATTGGTGATAAAGTGGTGGCTGCCATGAAACGGCAAGCGAAAAAAGGGGATTTTCGTTCCAATTTGCACCAAGGAGGCAAAGGAATTAACATTCAACTCAGTGAAGAAGAGCGTAATTCTGCCATAAAATCGGCACAAGCCATGGGATTGGAAGTAGCGGGGGTGGATATGTTACAATCAAAACGTGGGCCATTAATCATTGAAGTCAATGCTTCTCCTGGTTTGGAAGGCATCGAAAAAACCACAAAAATCAATATTGCCAAAAAAATTATTCAACATATTCAAAAGGTCAGTTCGTGAAAATAGTCAATACCGAAATAAAAGCAGGTCAAACAAAACAACTCAAGCTTTCAATCGCAAAGCTAATTTCTGGTAGCAAAATAGATGTGCCAGTCATTGTCTCACGAGCACAACTTGCAGGGCCAACAATCTTGCTCATGGCAGGTTTGCATGGTGATGAAATTAATTCGGTAGATATTATTCGCAGTATTTTAGCCAATAAAATCAATCAGGTACAACGCGGAACGGTTATTTGTATGCCGATAGCGAATATTTTTGGATTTATCAATTATTCACGTGCGGTGCCTGATGGCAAAGATGTCAATCGCAGTTTTCCAGGTACTTTAAAAGGCTCACTTGCCAGTCAAATTGCTTACCATTTACGTAAAAAAATTCTGCCGCATTGCGATTATATTATTGATTTTCACACTGGCGGCAAGAGCCGTTTTAACATTCCGCAAACACGTGCCGTCCTCGCTGATGCCAATTGTTACGAATTGGCACAAGCTTTTAACGCACCTTTTAATCTGCACTCAAAAATAATTGCCAACACTTTGCGTGAAACGGCTATGAAACTTGGTAAAACCATTGTTGTTTTTGAAGGTGGCGAGGCCTTGCGTTTTGATGCAAATGCCAAAAACCACGCCATCAGCGGCGTAAAAAAAGTACTTCAGCATCTTAACATGCAGGATTTTGCTGAAAAACCACAGCCCAATCATGTTTTGCAGCACCGAAAATGGTTGCGTGCACCCGTGGCAGGTTTTTTCCATAGTGCTATTGAAATAGGGCAAGCACTAAAATTTGAGCAGCATCTGGGCACAGTCACAGGACCGTTGGCGGATTATAAAGAATCAATCAACAGCCCCAAAGATGCCTATGTCATCAGCCTCAATAACAATCCGATGGTTAATCGAGGCGATGCCATTATTCAAATTGCATTTTAAGTTTTTTATTCCTAACTGCTCGCACCTACCGTCATTGCCGCGAAGGCGGCAATCTCATAAATAATAATTACAATGGTTGGTAAATATAAAGCCATTCACCATAGAGATTCCTGCCTACGCAGGAATGACGCTGTGAGTTGTTACTATTATTCAACCAAAATTGCGATTCACTATTGGGATTTTGGTTTTAAGTTTTTTATTCAAACCCATTCTTAAAAATTATATCGGTATTCATCGTACAAGCAAGCGGTGCATTGATGTTTTCAAATTTCACTTCATCTAAATAGAAACCTTCTTCCTCAGAACCGCCATCGGTTGAAAAGCTCCAGCGAATCTGTATGGTGTCACCATGATAGGCCGATAAGTCATGGGTTATGGCTTGAAAACTACCTCCACTACTACCATTGAAAGCACCGTGAGATGCCGCATAGCCGCAACTGTTTACTGGTGGATTTCCAGTTGATGAAAAACTACTTGGGTAACCGCCATTGGGTGGCAGGTCGCTCCAGTTGGAACCGCCATCGGTAGAAATTTCTACCACAACACCATCCCAGTTGGATTCGATATTGTAGCGAGCCTTGTAACTTAATGTGGCATTCCCCAAAGGAGAAACGGGAATGCTCAACGTTTTAGAAAACAAATGGCCACAAACATTGGCATCATAGGCTACTGCTCCTTCTTGGGCACTGCGGTAACTCAATATTCCATTTGATGCTTGATCGTTACTGATTGACCATACATCATCAAGCTGCATTAAGGAAACATTATCCACATCATCAATCAACTGCCCCTCGGTCGTCGTCGCACCTAAGGCGGTTGCGGCAAATTCATGGCTTATAAATGATTCATTTTGAGCAGAATCTTGGGCTTTCACCACATAAAAATACGTCTGATTTGGCGCAAGTGCATTAATGTCACTGTAGCTTGTCGAGCTGGTTGTGCCAACCAAATTTGTCGCATTTGGGGTGAAATTATGCGTTGTTGAACGGTAAATATTGTAATGAATGGCATTACTTAGTGGGCAGTTTGCCGTTGCCGCTTGGCGGCTTCACCG
>CAZQMH010000057.1:0-13314 GCA_964594435.1 uncultured Alcanivoracaceae bacterium | reverse complement strand
TAGCTTTTGCTTTATTTAAGGCAAAAAAAATGCAAACCCGAGGGTTTGCATTTTTATATTATTGTTTGCTTCTTACAAACATTGTGCAGGTGGACTTGTTGCAATTTCGCAAACATCAAGACCTTCAAAAGTCACAACCGTTGATGGATCTCCATCTGCAGTTGAAAATGTGCAAGTTCCTGAGTAAGATGTTCCAAAACCATCCAATGAAAAATAAACAGTTACTGTAGTTTGACCATTTTCATCAGTTACACCTGGCCCATCAGATATTGAAATTATTCCACCATCAGATTGGCAGCTTCCAGTTAAAGGCACACCTTCTATTAAATTACCATTACCATCATACAGAGTTAGAGTTATCTCTGCAGTTCCACTCCTAAAGAAGGCTGATGGACTTGCTGTAAGTAAAGCCACACCTTGATCAACTATCATACACAAAGGTGCTTGATCAGCAGGACCATTATAAGCTCCTGTTGCCGGGTCAAAAAGCACAGGTCTACATTGAATACCTGATGAGTTAAAAATAAAGCCTGCTTCATTAATATCAATAGAGTCAACACCAGATGTACCTGCCACACCATAAGCACAGCCATCAAAACCTGTATATTGATTCATAACACCACTGTTTAGTTGGCCATCTATGGTTCCTCTACCTGGACCCACATAGATAAAGCCAACGGAACGACCTGGGACTGGATTATTTTGTCCATCATACAAACATGCTCTAAAACCAATACCATCAATATTACCAGGAATATAAGCAGGTGATATGATTAACTTAGCACCAGAAACAGCAGGGAAAACCATCATCTCAGCATCGGTAACAATCTTTGGTGTGCCATTAACTATACGCCCTTGACCTTTGACAAAAATTGTCGCCAATTGACCAATTCTTGAAACAGGATAATGCAACTTAACTGTTACTTTACCTTCGGCATCCATGGTTGCGGTATTTTCAATATTGCCATCAACTGCACGACCAATAACATAAGGGAAGATGCCTAAGTCATTATTAATAGTGCCTGTTTCATCGTTACGATTAAAGTTTTCAACCGTGGTTAAACTTGTTTCAGATTGGACTGAAGCAACTTTCAAGGCACTTTCTAAATCTTCATTGCCAGCCAGTTCTTCTCCAAATACAACCAATGTATCATTCGGTTGTACACCACCACCGGCAGTGATGAAAGAGCCATTGATAGCGGTAAAGTTATTGCCTCCTTCTTGTGGATCACCATCAACACCTGAGATGCTGAAAACACCAGAACCATTTTCTGGGTAACCTGTAAGAGGACTATTTATCATACCAAACTCCAAGGTCTGAGGAAGTGCTGGATTGCCACCTTTATCCGTACCAATTGCTGAAATTGTGAAATCATAGAAACCATTTTGCTCAATGATATTACCGTCATTATCTCTTGTTCCATCCACAAATATGACACCAATTGATGAATTGGTCAGCTGAAGTGCCCATAAAACACCATCACTGACAACATAGTGATAAACCGTTGATAATCCATCTTGAATACCATTATCGACATTATTATCGGCTCTATCCGCTGTTACTGTTAAAGTAATTTGTGCTGTGTCTGTACCACTGTGGATGCTAGCATTGGCAATACCGTTTGTGGTTGCAATATTTATCGTTTCACCTTGCACTGTGGCACCATTGCCATTAGTACCCACTAATTTTTCACCACTATTTGGTGCATCGGAACTTATCGATAATCTCACATTATTGGTTTGTGGGTCAGCTACTGGTAAGCTACCTGCCATTACGGTGACATTTATTGCTTGTGATGTAGCACCACCTGAACCGTTTGTATATAACGCACTATTTGACAAGAGAGAAATATCTGTTGGAATATTAGGATTACTGCCATCATCAACCACTTCAATCTGGAATTCACTATCAATTGAACGACCAGTCGCGGCATCATTTCCATGAACGGTTACCGTTGACATACCAGGTACATCTTTAGATTGGAAATAGATAATTCCATGCCCTGAGTTCATATGAATAGAGCCTTGATTTAGTCTTGGTGTAACCCGTTCATCGTTTTCTGTTGCTGGATTATCTCTTACTGTAAAGTACAAACTACTGGAAGGATTAATACTGACATTTACAAATGGACCGAAATCTGTATTATTTGGATCAGCCAAAGGACTCGTAACATTACCAAAAATATCTCGGGAAACGATATCACCTTCTAATACATAAGGTGATCCATTAAAATAATCAAGGTTTTGGCTATTCACAGGCAATGTTGTGCGTGGCATTGAGACTGCAAGTTGTTGTACTGTTGGATCAGGTCCTTGGGTGACTGTCAGAACAAAGGATGTTTCAAAATTCCGACTATTACCAGGATGAGTCGCATTCACAACATAAGTAACCGAACCAGCATTGGCTTCAGTTCTTAAATAAAATGTAGCAACCGAGCCAATAGTTTCTTGGTTAACACCAACATAACCTTGAGCGTACTCATTTTCTGTTGTAGAAGGGTCATCCGGTATGCCTATAAACCCAACCGAAGTGTTTTGAGACTGTAGATGAACAATAGTTCCAGTTGCGACGCCTTGGCCATTGCCATAAGTTACTCTTATATTAACTTGAGTTTGAAATGGCGAACCATCAAATGGAGGCCAACCTAGAGTATTTGCAGGCAAGCTGAAAGTTTCTGCTGTCGCTGTAATCACGAGTCGTTCTGCTAAAGATGGATTGCCTGGAGGGTTGCCACCAGCAGCTCCGCCGCCACCGCCACAAGAGCTTAAACTTACTATCATAGCCAATAGCATTAATGTCATTATTGTCTTTTTCATCGTCTTAATACCTTTTATATTTTTAAATATCACGTTATAAACTCTCTTTGATTATGGTTGGTGTCACAAATATCAACAACTCTGCTTTTTCATTTGTTACTTTTTTATTTCTAAACAAAGCACCAAAGCCTGGTATATCACCTAGCATAGGAACTTTTGATTTTGAAGAAACTGTATTCTGTTCATAAACCCCACCTAAAACAATGGTTTGTCCATTTCCTACAAGCACACGGGTTTCCACTGTTCTTTTATCAATTGATGGTACGCCATTAAAGAATTTTCCAACTGTATTTTTGGTAATCTTTAAGGTCAAATCAATTTTATCCTCAGGCGTAATTAATGGTGTTACATTTAATTCAAGAACAGCTTCTTTGAATGATATGGTTGGCACGCCCGTTGGAGATGCTGAACGTTCTTCAAATGGTATTTCTACACCTTGCTTAATTGTTGCCTCGGATTGGTTGGTTGTTACCACGCGTGGATTTGAAATCACTTCACCACGACCTTCTGTCTCTAAGGCTGATAATTCTAAATCGAGTAAATAGTCGGCTGCCAAGATACTGAATGCCCATTTAGGTGCTCCAAGCGTTGATGTTGGCAAATTAACATTCAGTCTATCACCTAAACGTGGTCCAACAATTCCACCACCTCTGGCTCCAGGTGTGAAATTTGGAACACCCGAACCGCTTAGTGAATTTAAACGCCCATCAAGCGAAGCATTATTTAAGCTATCCAATGCAGCTAATGAACCGCCTGTGCTGAAAATATTACCATTTGAATCTTGTCTAGAACCATTAACTCCAAATTTAACGCCAAGTTCATCGCCGAAACTATCGGTTGCAATAACAATACGAGACTCGATTTGTACTTGCCGAACCGCTACATCTAATTGCTTAATGAGATTTTCAACCATTAATAACTTACTGGGAGTATCGGTAACTAACAAAATATTGGTTCGTTCATCATAAGTTACGGAGCCGCGTGCTGATAACATGCCACCGCCACTATTACCATTTTTACTACCACTGCTGCCGCCTTTGGTTTTGTTCCCTCTTTCTATCAATTCCACCAAGTCAGTTGCTTTGGCATAATTTACTTGGATATAGATGGTTTTTAAAGGTTCATTTTCTTCTTTATCTTTAATGGTTTCTAAAATTTGTTTTTCTCTGGCAGCAATTTCATTTGCTGGTGCTATCCAAATTACACTGTCTTTTTGTCTTTTATCAAGCTTCATTAAATTTAAAACCGCATCCAATGCTTGATCCCAAGGCACATCATTTAAACGTAATGTCACGTTTCCTTGAACAGAATCTGCAACAACTAAGTTAAAACCTGAGGCATCTGCAATTAAAGACAAAACTGACCGTACAGGAATATCTTGGAAATTCAGAGTGATTTTATTGCCTACGTATTCTACTTCTTTGTCAAGCCCTTGTGCTGTATTATCTGCGACTTCAACTTTTTCATTAACTTCTATAATATAGCGATTGCCTGTTTGGTATTCCATATGTTCATAATTACCATTGGCTGATATATCGATATTCACTTGTCCACTTCGAGCCTTTACATCAACATAAGAAACAGGTGTCGCAAAGTCAATCACATCTAGCTTGGAGTCTAAAGCGGCAGGCAATTCTGTCGAACTGATTTCGAGTTTTATTTTATCCGCCGTTTCTCTGATATTAACAATGGCACCAGGTTTATTAAAAGTGACAATAATCTTGCCAGCTCCACTTTCACTGCGTCTGAAATCGACGTTTTCTATGCGATAGTGGTTATCTGTTAACATATTGGCCGAGGCTGTAGAACTTTTATTGCCATAAACCTTAACGATTAATTCATTACCATTAACGCTGAGCTCATGATGTGCAGCCTTTAACAAATCAATAACAGCTCGTGTTTTTTCACCCGTTGAGACTATCATCATGCTTCGAGTTGAGCCTTGCGAAACTGGCAACACCTTAACACCTGATGCGTTATAAACGCCAGGCATATCAAATGCCAACCTTGGCGGTGAAGTTGTCATAAAGACATCAGGTTTGGCAACATCATTGTCAAAAACAAGATGAAATTCAACCGTGCCGTCCAATTCACTACTGAAGTCTACTGTCTTGAGGTTCACTTGTGCAGTAACCGCAATTGACAGCAACATGAGTACCAAACTAAGCGTAAACTTCGACATTTTTTTTGATTTATAAGTTCTTGATTTCATTGTATTTCCAAGCCTATTATTAATATTTTTTGATTTAACTGCTATTGTATTCATTCTTCATCTCTCAGAGCAATACTTGCTTCTCTTTTAATCCACCCATCTAATCCATCGCTTACCCATTCTGACACATCAATTTGGTCTTCACTTATGGCGACTATTTCACCATGATTTTGTCCCAAATGTTCGCCCAATGAAGTTCGATGAATGACACCCTCTGGGTCTTGTACCAATCCCCAAAAATTACCTTCTTGTAAATAAGTTCCGACCATTATCAAACTATCAATAGGGAAACTTTCTAAATATTCTTTTCTTCTTGTTAGGTCTGGACCTGGCCCTTTCGTATTGTCCTTGCCACCTGTTATATCAACGGCAACTTCTTGCAAGTCATTAGAAAAAGGATCGCGTAACTCCTCTGCCTCATAGACAAACACTTCAGGGGAATTTATCTCTGGTAAAGCAGGTATAGGCTTAGGTGGACGGGCATTCGTTTCTTGGAAAAACCTATCCAAATCCGACATATCATGCCTACAGGAAGACAAACTTAAACTAACAAGAATAAATAATAGAATTTTTATTGATGTTTTCATTTTTTACCTCCTGCTGCTGCCGCTTCATCCATCTTCGCTTGCTCTTCCTCATCCAAATAACGATAAGTTTTGGCCGTTCCTTCGAGTAACAATACGCCACTCTTTCCATCCCCTATTGGTTTCAATGAAATATCATGCATGGTTAGTATGATGACTCTTGGCAAGGAAGCCACGCCACTGACAAATTCACCAAAATTATGAAATTTCCCTAACATTTTGAGTTTGATGGGCTTTTCAGCATAGAATTCCTTCAGAATCTCTGCCCCTGGTTCAAATAATTCATTGTCAATGCCGCTGGCTAAAGCCGTTTGTGACACATCAACAATCAAATCCGACATTTCATTCTTGCTTGGTAACTGCCTTAACATCGAATTCAATATAACTTCCATTTCTTCTAGTTGAGCTTTATAGGCAGGTAATTGTGCTGCTCTTTCTTGTCTTATTTTGTAGACGCCTCTTTTCGCTTGTTCATCGGCATCTTTTTTCTTTAAGGTTTCAATTTGACCTTGAATTTGCCAAAAATAGCCAATAGCTCCAATGGCAACCATCAACAGCAGAACAAAGACAAGTTTGACAGTTGCTGGCAACCCACCAGGGTTTGAATAGTCTAAATCTTGAAAATCATCGATAATACTCATTCTTCTTCTCCTTCTTCTTCCTGTTTTTTCTTATTTAAAGGATTGACTAATTGTGCTCTAAGTTTGAATTTTTGCTCATGCGTATCATAGGTATCATCCGCTTTAATGTATTCTACCTCTACTGGAGCTTTAAACCATTCTGATTTTTCAAGTTTTTTGATGTATGCTGAAACTCGCGAATGCGATTGAGCAAAGCCTTCCAAAGAAAGAATATTACCATTTTGTTTGATTTTGAGTAAAAACACACCGTTTGGAATGGTTTTAACCATTTCATCGAACAGATGAACCATCTGTGTACGACTGGCTTGCAGTTCTTCAATTACCTTTTTCCGAGCCAACAAACTGTCACGCTTAGCTTCATATTCCTTTATTTCTGTTATTTGGGCATCTAATTTTGAAATTTCTTTATCTATTCTTTTATTTCTTTTCTCTTGAAAATCTATATTTTGAGAATACATCCAAAAAATACCTGCAACGATAGCAGTCGCAATAATTGCACCAAGGGCAAGCATTACATAAAACTCTTTGGTTAATTGTTGGCGTCTTTCTTCACGCCATGGAAGTAAATTAATCTTAACCATTATCAAAAGTCCTCATTGCTAAGCCAATAACAGTCATCAAAGCTGGTGCATCTTCCGCAATTGCCATCTCATCAATTCGTGATGCCAGAGCAAATCCTTGTAATGGATTGGCTACCATTGTTGGAACACCGATTTGTTGTTCTGTCAATTCATCTAATCCAGCAATGGAAGCAGTGCCTCCTGCCAGTAATATTTTATCGATATTATTAAACTCAGTTGCCGAAAAGAAAAATTGTAATGCTCGACTGATTTGTTGAATTAAAGAATCGTTAAAACTTTGTAACACTTCCGTTTCATAACTTTCTGGTAGACCACCCTGACGTTTTGCCAAGCCTGCTTCTTCCATCGACAAACCATATCTTTGCATGATTTCATCGGTTAGCTGTTTGCCACCAAAAGTCTGATCTCTTGAATAAATACTTCTGCCTTGGTACATGACATGTAATGTTGTCGTTGTTGCACCAATATCAAAAAGTGCGACCAATTCATCATCTGCCAAGCCCAAACCTTTTTTCATTTGATTGTAACTTGACTCTATGGCAAATGATTCAACATCAATGACCACGGCATTTAAGCCAGCACCTTCTAATGCTTCAACACATACATCCACATTCTCAGATCTCGAACAGGCAATTAATACATGATTCAATTCTGGTGAATTTTCTACCGGACCCAGTATATTAAAGTCTAAGCTGACTTCTTCTATTGGATAAGGGATGTACTGATTAGCATCCATAGAAAGCTGATCTTCTAATTCGTCCTCAGACAAATCGGAAGGCATATTAATCGTTTTGGTGATTACTGCCGAGCCAGATACAGCTGTTGCTGCGTTCTTCCTCTTAATGCCAGCTCTACGCACCGCATTACTAATAGCCGCTGAAACCCTATCAACTTCTGTGATATTTTTCTCTACCACAGAATTTGCGGGTAACGCATCGACTCCATAATAGTCAACTCTGTATTTTTGACCTGACTTACCTAATTGCATAACCTTGACAGCGGATGAACTAACATCGATGCCAAAAAGTTGCATTTTGTTATTTGAAAACAACCCCACAATCTTCTCTCGTTATATGATTATATTATCTTAAATTAATTGAACTAATTTTAGGTCTCTATAAGAACAAAATTAGCGATTTTTTTTTGTGCAATACTTCACAGTTTTACAGCAAATCGGAACTCTTTTAAGAACTTGTCGTAAGAATAACTCTTAACGCATTGAAAAAGCAAGAATATTTTTAAAAAAAATTAGCTTTTTTTCATTCTTAGCTTTTTTGACGCAATGAAAAGTTACCAATCATTCGTCTATTTTTATAACAAAATCTTAACAATTTCATCACTTAACAAAAATCCTTTGGGCGTAATTATTAGCCTATCTTGTTGATTTATAACCCATTTCATTTGTATAGCAAATTTCAGTTTTTGTAAGAGCTGCGAACTATCGAGCCCCGTATAAGCCGAAAAATTCTTTAATTTTATGCTTTTCTTTAATCTGACCGCATTTAACATGTATTCAAACATCAAATCTGTAGCTCGAAGCTCTCTTATCTCTTGGGTGTAGCTGTCTGAATTATCTATGTATTTTCTTGGCAATTTATACTTCATATAACGTGTGACAGTTTTTTTTGCTGCATCGGTTATTTTACTGTGTGCCCCTGCTCCAATTCCTAAATAATCGCCAAATTGCCAATAATTTATGTTGTGCTGACACATCTTATTGTCCTTAGCATAAGCGGAAACTTCGTATTGTTGGTAACCATTTTGTGCCAAAAGCTCGACACCTTGGTGATACATTTCATCTAATTGTGTGCTTTCTGGCAGATGTTTAGGAGTTTTGACGGCAAATAATGTATTGGGCTCGATAGTCAACTGGTAATAGGATAGGTGATCAGGTGCTAAATCAATCAATTGCTGCAAGTCATCGTTGGCATCCTCAAGAGTCTGCTTAGGCAAGGCAAACATCATGTCTAAATTGATATTTTCAAAACCAGCATTACGTGCTTGCTGGTAAACATGTACGGCTTGTTTAGATGAATGAATACGCCCCAGTACTTTTAAATTCTCATCCTTTAAGCTCTGTATGCCAATTGACAATCTATTGACACCCGCTTGTCGATAGCCAATAAAGTTATCGTATTCACCCGTGCCAGGATTGACCTCCATCGTCACTTCCATGCCTGGCTGACAAGGCAACAACATTCGCACCGCATTTAATAAACGCTCAATAGCCGCTGCTGAAAACAAACTTGGCGTGCCACCGCCCATAAATACGGCGTGAATTGTTCGACCCCAAACCTTTACCACATCATATTGCAAGTCCGCAATTAAACAATCAATATAAGCATCTTCATCAAAGCCAGAATGCAAAACATGCGAATTAAAATCGCAATAAGGGCATTTTTTGACACACCAAGGAAAATGTATATATAATGTCAAAGGTGGAGGGATAAGTTGTTTCATGTTATATTTGCACACTAAAATAGGTTGCGTTCTGAATTGGTGATAATTTTTTTCAGGTTTCCTCAAGACAACTTAAGTTTGACATTGAGAAAACCGACATTCTACAAGAGATGCAAAATAATAAATAGTTTTAATTAAACATTATGGTCTATGCTAAAAAATAAAGAACTTTATGCCGCAATAGATTTGGGCTCCAACTCCTTTCATATGATTGTTGCCCAAATCGTTAATAATCAGCTGCATATTATCGACCGCCATAAAGACATGGTCAGGCTAGCAAATGGTCTGAGCAAAAGTGGCAAGCTGACTCAAGACAAAATTGAGCAAGCCATCGCATCGTTAGAAAAAATAGGTCAACGTATCGCCCACATACCAAAATCACATTTGCGAGTCGTGGGCACGAATACCTTAAGAAAAGCTAAAAATGCCGAAAGCTTTCTATTGCTTGCCGAAAAAGCTCTTGGCAAGCCAATTGATATTATTTCTGGTCGTGAAGAAGCTCGTATCCTCTACCTTGGTGTCGCCCATAGTTTGCCCAGCAATCAGGGCAAGAGATTGGTCATTGATATAGGCGGTGGCTCGACAGAATTAATTATTGGGCAAGATTTTGAGTATTTTGCCCGTGAAAGCCTCCATATGGGCTGTGTTAGTTACACCAAAAAATATTTTTCAGATGGACTCATTTCGTCAAAGAATTGGAACAAAGCTGTACTCTATGCCAAAAGACAATTATTGCCAATTGTTCACCGCTACATAAGCCTCGGTTGGAATGTCGTTATTGGAGCCTCTGGAACCATGCGTTCAAGTGCCAAAGTCATCAGCGAAAACGGTTTTTCTCTGTATGGCATCAACCCACAATCATTAAACCAATTGGTGCAAAAATGCTGGCAATTAAAAACCATAGATAACTTATCGGCATTAAAAGGTCTGAGTTCTCGTAGACAACCCGTATTCATCGGCGGTCTTGCTATAATTTCTGCCTTAGTAGAATCCTTAAATCTCAACACCATCCAAAGCTCGACTGGCGCGTTAAGAGAAGGCATAATCTACGACTTAAGTGGACGCTTACACCACAATGACATCAGACAAAGAAGCATCGATAAGTTTGTCAAACAATTCAAAATAGATACCCAACAGAGCCAAAGAGTTCAAACTACAGTAAACCAATTAATAAAACTGAGCAATCTTAAATTATCATCGGCACAGATTGAACTACTCAGCTGGGCATCTCAATTGCATGAGCTGGGTCTTAACATATCTCATTCTCATTTTGAAAAACATGCCGCATACATCATACAAAACGCCGATATGCCTGGTTTTTCAACACAAGAACAACTAAAACTATCAGTCATCGTCGCCTTATTAAGAAGAAAAATAAAAAAAGAGTGGCTGTTAAAATTATCAAAAAAACAATTATTCAAGTGCCTGCCGCTGCTGCTTATTTTTCGTGCCGCAACCTTACTTAATCGTCCACGAATCAATCAAAGCATTGCCCTAAAAGCTCTCAATATAAATGACAAAACAATAGAAATTACTTTTGCTAAAAATTGGCTGAATAACCATCCGCTAACAAAGGAAGATTTACTAGCAGAAGCAAAATACCTAAAAACTCTAGAAATAGAATACGTATTTACCCAAATTTAACCTATAATGAACATCAAATTTACAAACAAACCCTAAAGCATGAGCGAAGCCGTACCAAATGAAGCAACCGAAAAAGAAATTCAAACGCTAAATGCGGCGTTAGAAGATAACCGTTTGCGTGAAGTGGAACGAATGATCAATGCTCTGCCCGCTTCTGAGATTGCTTTCTTCTTAGAGTCGTTGCCAAAAGACAAACGCAACAAAGTATGGGAACGTGTTGATAGCGAACACAGTGGCGAAATTCTGGTACATTTGCACGACGAAGTTCGTAATGAATTCATTGGCAAGATGGAAAACCAAGAATTGGTTATTGCCACCAGCGATTTGGAACTCGATGATTTAGCAGATATTATTGAGGACTTACCCAAAGAAGTAAGCGATGAACTGCTGCTTTCCATGGACAAAAACAATCGCGAGTTACTCAAGCGTGCCCTTTCATATCCTGAAAATTCCGCAGGCGGGCTGATGAATCCTGACGTCATCACCATTCGTCCAGATGTCACTATTGATGTGGTATTACGCTATTTACGTATGCGAGGAAGGCTGCCTAATCCTTTAGGTGATTTATTTGCCGTTGGTCGAGATGGGCATTATCGAGGGCGTTTGGATGTCAATGATTTATTGCTCAAAGACCCACAAACCAAGGTCGCTGATGTTCTCGATTTAAAATCGCCACCAATTTTAGCCATCACTCCAGCCAGCGAAGTCGCTCAAGATTTTGAACACCACGATTGGATTTCTGCACCTGTTGTTGATGACAGCAATACTTTAATTGGACGTATTACCGTAGATGATATTGTTGATGTTATTCGAGATGAATCCGAACAAAACATCATGCGCATGGCAGGTTTGGATGAAGAAGATGACATGTTTGCACCAGTGGTCATCTCATCAAAACGCCGTGCCATCTGGCTTGGAATCAACCTACTTACCGCATTGGTGGCAGCTTATGCCATCGGTTTTTTTGCGGATACTTTAGAAAAAGTTGTTGCCTTAGCCATATTGATGCCTGTCGTCGCATCAATGGGTGGTATTGCGGGTTCTCAAACCTTAACCTTAATGATTCGTGGTATGGCAACAGGACAAATCGGCATCGGTAATTTCAAACATTTGCTCTCACGAGAATTTGCCATCAGCCTTTTCAACAGCTTTATTTGGGCAATTATCCTCGCCTTAATTACTTTTCTGTGGTTTCAAGATTGGAATATTGGACTGGTTATTGCTTTGGCTTTGACGGTTAATTTAATTGCTGGAGCAACAGCTGGCGTGGTTGTGCCATTAATCTTACGCCGACTTTCTATTGACCCTGCCATTGCAGGTGGCGTGGTTTTAACCACGGTGACGGATATTGTTGGTTATGTTTCTTTTTTGTCTCTTGGCAAGCTTTTTTTGGTAGCCTAAATCCCGATTTAGTCAGGTTTTGGAATGGTGGGCCCGCCCCGACTTGAACGGGGGACCTGCCGATTATGAGTCGGATGCTCTAACCAACTGAGCTACGGGCCCTGATAAATTGCGACAATAATACCTAAACAATTTAAGGATGCGTAGTATAACGCCTTGCCAGAAAAAATGCTTATTTTTTTTTATTTTTATAGAGATTTATACAAAGAATTTAAAATTTCAACCTGCTTGGTCAAATTATCAAAAGATTTTTCATTAACAATAACATCATCAGCCATCGCCAAACGCTTTTGACGTGAGCACTGAGAAGCTATCATTTTATTGGCCAAATCTTCATCGATATGATCACGGGCTAACAATCGTTGCATTTGCGTTTCACGCTTTACATCAACCACCAGCACTCTATCCAACCACTTATATTTTTTACTTTCGCATAACAAAGGAATGACGACCATAATATATCCCTTCTGTATTTGTCGCACCTGCTTTTTAATACTATCGTTTATTAAGGGATGCAATATAGCATTGGTTTGTTGGAGCTTGTTGTCATCGGCAAAAATAATTTTTCTGAATTTTGCTCTATCCAATGAACCATCAGAATGAAGAATTTCTTTACCAAATGCAGAAACCAAGCTATCTAAGCCTTGAGTTTTAGCTTGCACAACTTCTCTGGCAATAATGTCGGCATCAATTATTTTAATGCCCAAATTGCCAAATAAAGCACTGACCGCCGATTTACCACTGGCAATTCCGCCAGTTAAAGCAATGGTTTTGGCTTTAGGTTTAGTTTTCATGCCATCCCTGAAAAACCCAGATACCAATTCACAATATTCTGCCCATAGAGCATCGTCAACCATGTTCCTATTGCCAAATAAGGACCAAAAGGCAAAGGCTTATCTTTGCTGTTTTTACTTAAATAAAGATACAAAATACCTAAAACTGAACCCGCAAAAGCTGAAACAATGACCGTAACC
>CAZQMH010000056.1:0-13338 GCA_964594435.1 uncultured Alcanivoracaceae bacterium | reverse complement strand
TTGTAATTATTATTTATGAGATTGCCGCCTTCGCGGCAATGACGGTAGGTGTGAGTAGCTACAATATAACAATAGTATTGCTATTATTTCTTGACAAAACAATAGTATTGCTATTACTATAGCGAAAATAACTTGTTAAAGCATAAAAAAATGAAAAACTTAAAAATTCAAATTAACATAAGTTCAGAACTTTATTCAAAAAATCCTGATTCTTCTAACTTGGGTCGCAAAATCATTAACAAAAGCATTGAGATGATAAATGAGATTGGTTTTGAATCTTTTACTTTTAAAAAATTGGGAGCAGAAATAAACTCTCCTGAAAGTTCGATTTATCGCTATTTCAATAACAAGCATACTTTATTGTTATATTTGACCAGTTGGTATTGGACGTGGACGGAATACCAAATTGTTTTTGTTACATCAAATGTGACATGTCCTTTTGAACGGCTCAAACGCTCGATAGAGATTTTGACCAGACCAGTTGTTGAGGATACCAGTGTATCATTTGTTAATGAGGTTTTGTTATCAGAAATTATATTTTCTGAGTCTATCAAGGGCTACCATACAAAAAGTGTTGATGAGGAAAACAAAAAAGGTTGTTTTAAAGCTTATAAACGTGTCGTGCAACGAGTGAGCGATAATGTTTTGGAAATAAAGCCTGATTTTCGATTTCCTCATATGTTGATTTCCACTGTTATAGAAGGTGCACATCATCAAAAATACTTTACTGAACATTTACCGGCTTTAACGGATGTGAGTAAAGAAGAAGATTCAATTACTCAATTTTATACTAAACTTGTATTAAACTTTTTACCTAGAGAAAAAACATGAAAAATTATTTTGATTTCAGTCACCTAAAAGGTGACTTATTTGGCGGTGTAACCGCTGGCATTGTGGCTTTGCCGCTGGCACTGGCGTTTGGAGTCAGTTCTGGACTTGGGCCGAGTGCGGGTTTGTATGGGGCTATTTTTGTTGGCTTCTTTGCTGCCCTTTTTGGTGGTACAAACACCCAGATTTCTGGACCAACGGCACCTATGACTGCTATCAGTATGGTGGTTATTGCAGGGATTTTAGCTGGCTTTGAGGGCGATGTTTCCAAAGCGTTGCCAGTAATTTTAACGGTTTTTTTACTGGCTGGAGTTATGCAAATTGGTTTAGGCTTTCTGGGGTTAGGAAAATACATTAAATATATCCCTTATCCTGTGGTTTCGGGCTTTATGACCGCCATTGGGGTGATTATTTTGGTGACGCAAATATTACCTTCAGTTGGATATTACCCAAAGGAGGATAAGCAATTTGTTGAAAAATTTAAACCCTATGCTGAGGAGTCCTTGCTCGATGGTATATTAAAAGATGAAGCAGGTGAGGGCATCATGGTGCTTGAAACTTTCAAAGAAACCATTAAAAGAGCGGCGGATATTACGCCTGATCAAATTTTGCAAGAGTCACAATCATTGGCAAATACCGCTTCCTCTGGTGTGATTGGTGCATTAAAAGTCATGCCAAATGCTTTCGCCAATATTAATTGGATTGAGTTATCTTTGGCACTGGCAACGATATTGATAGTTTTTGGATTTAAGCGAATTACCAATAAAGTTCCCAGTGAACTTGTCGCTTTGCTAGTGGTATCGGGTGTCGCCTATGGTTTTGGTATGAATTATCGTTCGATAGAACAAATCCCAAGTGGTCTCCCTGTTCCACACATGGATATATTTACCGAATTCAGTTTGGGCAGCGTAACGCCTTATATCTTTACCGCACTAACCTTGGCATTATTGGGGGCAATTGACTCCTTATTAACCGCAGTGGTTGCTGATAACATGACCAAAACCAAGCATAAACCGAATAAGGAACTTATTGGGCAAGGAATTGGTAACTCTATTGGTGCGGTATTTGGTGGTATTCCAGGAGCTGGTGCAACCATCAGAACGGTTGTTAATATTAATGCTGGAGGAGTTACGCGAATCTCAGGTATGATTGCAGGTTTGTTGTTATTAATTATTTTATTAGCTCTCGGACCTGTTGCATCACAAATTCCTGCCGCTGTTTTAGCGGGATTATTAGTCACTGTTGGTATTGGTGTGATGGATTATAAAGGGCTTAAAGCCATTCCTTATATGCCAAAACCCGAAGTCATCATTATGATTGTGGTGTTGATTTTATCATCGGTTTGGAATTTAGTTTATGCTGTTGGCATTGGTTTGGTCATTGCTTCACTCATGTTTATGAAAAAAATTGGTGATTTAACCGCAGAACAATCTGATGTCAAGTCGCTGGGCGAAGAAAAAGCATGGAAAGATGAAGCTGATTTCCCTGATGATTTGAAAAAAAGTGTGTTTATAAAACACATAAAAGGCCCCTTGTTTTTTGGCTCAACCAGTGATTTCCAAGCCTTAGCAGAACAGATACCTGATACAGCATGTAGTGTGATTATTCGTATGGATAAAATGCCATACATGGATCAATCGGGTTTGTATGCGATGGAAGATGTCCTTATTGACTTGGTGAAAAAAGGTATGAATGTACTATTGGTACACATTGAAAAACAACCCAAATACATGCTTGAGCGTATTGATGTCATTCCCGACTTAATACCAGAAGAAAACATTTATGAGGATTTTGATGAGTGCTTGGGCTGGATTAAAACCCAAATCCCGATATAGAAATCACAATCAGAGCACAAGCCCTTAATGCACCTAAGAAATCGTCAAAAAGCTTAATCACCAATAAGGTGGATTTAGTTTTTATCAATTCCTTATGCACATCAAGTGCTTGCACTCTTTATTGCGATTCTATATCAGGATTTGGGTATAAAAATAACAAATTAACTATTTGCGAGAAGAAAAAATGAAAACACAAACAAAAGAAACTCAACAAAACTTAACCCCAAAGTGTGCTCATGATATTTTGGTTGAAGGCAATAAACGTTTTGCTCAAAACTTAAAAGCACAAAGAAATTTACAAGAACAGGTGTTTGAAACCAGCCAAGGGCAATTCCCCTTTGCTGTAATCTTGAGCTGTATTGACTCACGAGCACCTGCTGAATTGGTTTTTGACCAAGGCATTGGCGATATGTTCAGCGTCAGAGTTGCGGGCAATATCATCAATGAAGATATTTTGGGTTCAATGGAGTACGCGTGCAAAGTCGCTGGTTCAAAAATAGTCGTTGTAATGGGTCACACCAAATGTGGTGCGGTAACGGCGGCTTGTAATCACGTTGAGCTTGGCAATATAACAACTTTATTGGATAAAATTAAGCCTGTGGTTGAAGCGGTCAATGTTAGTACTGCCGATATGCACGATGATGTTATTGAAGAAGTCGCCCAATTAAATGTTGAACAGTCAATCAATCTTATCAGGCAAGAAAGTGAGATTTTAGCCCAAATGGAGGAAGCTGGTGAAATTGAAATTGTTGGTGCGATGTATGATGTGAGTACGGGTTTGGTCGCATTTTTATAGATGCACCAAATCCGATATAGTCACTCGAATTAGGTATTAATCCACATGGATGTGGGCAAAAAGAGCAATAACCACCCATTGGCTTTGCACTTTAAATTCATTTCCTTGATAAAAAACTTTAATTTGTTTTGTATCAGGGTCTAAGGCAAACAATGGAATGACATTGTTTGCATGTTTTTCGCTGTAATTTTTAAAGGTAAAGGTATCGGTAATGAGGGTTGATTTGACCTGTCCGCCTTGGGCAAGTATGCTTGCGAGTTGGGCATAGGTTTTGCCACCAAACAAGATATTGCCACGAAAATCAATGCTGCTGAGGTGTTTTTCGGAATCTTTATTTTTATCAACGGTTGGTTTTAGGGTGTAAATATTGTGTTTGCCAAACTCTGCTGCGTATTTTTTGGCAGACAAGGTGTTGATGTGACGATTCATGGATAAGCCCAGCAAATGCCCAATACCAATCAAATGCAAGTGTTGGTCGGCATGTTTTGAAACGGGGTTACCGTAATAGGTTTTGAAACCTTCCATTCTGGCTTGTTTAATGTATTGCCAATAACTGTCAGCCAAAATAAAATTCACTTCTTCTTTTTGCAATACTTTTGCAATGGCTTGAGCCACAGGGTTGGCTCCAACAATTAACATGCCCAAAGCTTCGGGTTCAGCCACTTGCAGTAATTTTGCTAAAGGGCGTGAGGTTGCACTTTGAAAGACAACGGTTGTAACGATGATGATAAACGTGAGGGATACCAGTAAATTTGCATTGGGGTAATTTATGGCATCAAGTTTAATGGCAAACAAAGCCGATACCGCAGCGGCGACAATACCGCGTGGAGCAATCCATGAAACCATAACTTTTTCTTGCCAGCTCAAATCTGAACCACGTGTCGAAAACCAAACCTTGATGGGGCGTGCAAAGAATTGTATCATCAAAAAAACCCCAATTGATGCCCAACCCAAAGACTGAATTTGTTTGAAATCTATCCGAGAAGCGAGAATGATAAACAAACCAGAAATTAACAAAATACTCAATGATTCCTTAAAGTTGAGTATTTCTTCGATATGCACACCTTTCATATTGGCAAGCCAAATGCCCATAATGGTTACTGCCAGTAGCCCTGATTCATGTGATAGATGATTGGCGAGAGCAAAAACGCCAAACACTAAGGTGAGGGTAAAAATATTGTGCAAATATTCGGGCAATAAATGGTGTTTTAGCATAAGTCCAAGAACGTGCCCGCTGATAATGCCAAGCACAATGCCAACCAAAGTTAATTCGGCGAAAGCTAAAAAAACCAGTGAAATTTCATGCCCACCTGTTTGCGAAGAAACAATAAAGGTAAAAACCAGCACCGCCAATAGTGCTCCAATTGGGTCAATAATGATACCTTCCCATCGCAAGATGTTGGCAATTTTGTTATTGACCCGCACGCTGCGTAGCATGGGTACAATGACAGTAGGACCTGTTACCACCACCAAAGAACCAAATAAAAATGCCATTTGCCAATCAAAACCAATCAAAAAATGTGTCGCAATAGCAATAATTATCCAACAAATAATAGTCCCGCTAGATATCAGGCGTCTTATGACTTTTTGTAAACCTTTTATTTCATGAAAATTTAGGGTCAAAGCTCCTTCAAACAGAATGACCGAAACACCAAGGGAAACCAAAGGGAAAAGCATATCACCAAACACTTCATCAGGATTAAGATAATCCGTTATTGGACCAACTAAAAAACCAAGCAGCAGTAAAAACAGGATTGAAGGCAGTTTAACCCACCATGAAAACCACTGAGCAAAAGAACCCAGAACGCCAATAACCGCCAGTTTGATTAAAATTTCTTCTTGCATCAGCCAGCTTTAGGGATTAAGTAATAAATATCTCGCAGATGGCGAAGTTTTTCTTGGTAATCCATACCGTAACCGAAAATATACAAGTCTTCCACTTCAATGCCAAAATAATCCACCTTAAAATCAGCATAACCACGTTGGTGAATTTTGCTGATCAAAACAACTGAACAAACACTTTTGGCACCTTGTTGCTTGCACCATTGTTCAACCGCCATTAAGGTGTAGCCTTCATCGAAAATATCATCGACCAAAATCACATGTTTGTCTGTTAATGCTGTTTCGCATTGGTGCTTCCAAATGAGTTGTCCGCCTGTTGTTTCGTTGCCATAACGGCTGACTTGAACATAGTCCATTTGCATGGATATATTCAGTCTTTTGGCTAAATCTGTGGCAAATATCATGCCGCCGTTCATAATCGTTAAATACACAACCTCTTTGTTGTGATAATCTGCGTTGAGCTTCTTGGCAATTTTTTTGATGCTTTTTTTTATCTTTTTCTGACTAAAAAGTAAGGTACAGTTATCTGGCAGAAGGTTTTCTTGGTTCATGATGGTACTTCGTTTTTAATGTGGCTATTTTACCTTTATAGAAGACAAAAACGCCACAGATTGTTGAAATCAATGTTAGAATTACCCGCTATTTTAAAAAGTATTTGAAAAATATGCAGTACGATTTTGATTTAATAGTGATTGGAGCGGGTTCTGGAGGTGTGCGTTCGGCTCGAATTGCTGCCAGTTATGGCAAGAAAGTTGCCATTTTTGAATCCAGTGAAGTGGGAGGAACTTGTGTTATTCGTGGTTGTGTCCCGAAAAAACTATTGGTTTATGCTGCAAATTTTAGCAAAACATTTGCCACCGCCAAAGCTTTTGGTTGGGATATTGATAAGCCACAATTTAGCTGGCAAAAATTAATCGCCAATAAAAATGCCGAAATACAACGCTTGAACAAAATTTATTTAAATTTGTTAAAGAATTCAGGCGTAACCTTGATAGAGCATCATGCAAAATTTATCAATAAAAATACGGTTTTGGCAGATGGCAAACAATACTGTGCCAAAAAAATCCTTATTGCTACTGGCTCAACGCCTTTTTATCCACCAATAACAGGTATCGAGCTGGCAATAAGTTCCAATGAAGCCTTATCATTAAGCACCTTACCACGTGAAATAAGTATCTTGGGTGCTGGTTATATTGCCCTAGAATTTGCCTGCATATTTAATTCTTTGGGAGTAAAAGTCAACTTAATTTATCGCGGTGACAAACTGTTGCGTGGTTTTGATGAGGATGTACGCAATTTTGCCCAAGAAAGTTTCATCAAACAGGGTATCAATGTCATTCTCAACTCCAATGTGGTAGAAATTAAGCAGCGGCAACAAACTTTCGACTTGTTGCTCGATACGGGTGTCTGTTTAAAAAAGCAAGACCATGTTCTGTGTGCAACAGGCAGAATTGCCAATACGGAAAATTTGGGCTTAGAAAACATTGCCATCAAGCTCAAATACAATGGGCAACTTGAAGTGGATGCTGAACAAAATTGTGGTCCAGATTCGGTTTTTGCTGTTGGTGATGTGTGCAATGCTCACAACTTAACACCCGTAGCCATAAAAGAAGGGCATTTGTTGATGGACAGATGGTATAGCAATGGCAAAACTTACATCGAATACGAGTATTTGCCAAGTGCGGTATTTTCTCAACCCGAAATTGCCAGTTGTGGCTACACCGAAGAGTTAGCTTCTGAACATTTTGGTGAGTTAGTGGTTTTTAAAAGTCAATTTAGGGCGATGAAATACGCCATGACCGATGTAAACGAACAAACCTTTATGAAATTAATCGTGCAAAAATCCAGCAATAAAGTGGTTGGTTGCCATATTGTCGGCGTAGATGCGGCTGAAATTATTCAGGGTTTCGCGGTGGCAATAAAACAAGGCATCAACAAACAGCAATTAGACCAATGCATTGGCATTCACCCAACCTCGGCAGAGGAATTGGTAACGCTGCGGTAAACTTGTGCGACTAAATTTCGAGAAACATCATTATTGGCAAGCATTTGGTATTTATACGTTACTGGTAGCTGTGTATTTTTATCCACTATTTTTAGGGCAAGTGATAGGGCAAACAGATTTCTTATTATTTGTCTCACCTTGGATTGAATTTCGCCCTGATGATTGGCAGCATATCAGCAATTCGGTTTTACAAGACCAAAGTACTGAGTTTTTACCCTTTTTTTTAGAAGCAAAATCGCAGCTAAAGCATGGTATTTTCCCCTTGTGGAATCCCTATATCTTAATGGGCACACCGCTGTGGGCTAATACCCAATCAGCCTTGTTGTTTCCCTTAAATATTGGGCATTATTTGTTTGCTCCACCCTTGGGTTTTACCTTTAGTAGCATTCTAAAAATCGTTCTAACAGGTTTTTTTACCTATATTTTTGCTCGCAAAATAAAAATCAGTCATTTTGCCGCTTTAGTTTCAGGTGTGCTTTACAGTTATGCCATGTTCAATATGTTTTGGCTCAATCATCCGCATACCAATGCGACCATGTTGTTGCCCTTGAGTTTGTATTTTGGCGAACAATTTTTGCATCATTTAAACAAAAAAACCGTAATGCAGTTTGCCTTATTGATTATGCTGACTCTTTTTTCAGGTCATGTAGAAATCACCTTTATTGTGGCATTGGCAACGGCTATTTATTTATTTATCCGTGCGCTACAAGTGAAAAAATTATCCTTTCATGTGCCCCTTTATTTCTTCTCAAGCTATGTGCTTGCTTGTTTGTTGGCAGCGGTATTGTTGGTGCCTTTTGTTGAATTTTTGCTGCATTCGGCAACATGGGGGATACGAGGCGAACATAAATTACCTACGGTACCCATTGAAAACTTCATGACTCTATTTTTTGGTAAAATATTTGTCAGTGATGCGTGGAAAAATGGTACAAATCTTGCCCACGCACACAATTTGTCTATCGGCATTACGGCTTTACCATTGATTTTATTTGCCATACGTTATAACTGGAAGAAATCTCTGGTTTTTGTGATTTTATCGGTACTTGCTTTGCTGACTTTTTTCGATATTGCCTCCTTTCATTCGGTATTAATGTTGATTCCAATCATCAAGCAAACACCTTTGTTTTATTTTGTGGTTTTCTGGCTTATTGCAGCCAGTATCTTGGTAGCTATTGGCTTGGATGAAGTCATCAAACATCAGCACAAAAATACAGCCCTTTTTATCCTAACGTTACTGGTGATTGCACTTGCCACTGTCATGATGATAAAATTTCAAGCCAATGCCTTCAGCGACTACGTGGTGGACTGGGTGAAGTTTGATGCAGCGAAAATGCATTATTTAGTGCAAGGCATTATTTTATTATTAAGCCCGATAGTGTTTTATTTTATGCTCAATAAATATAAGACTCTTGCCAAAACTGGTCTTTTTTTGGTACTTGTTGCCTCCACTTGGCTGGTCTCTTCGGGCTGGAATCCTAGCTTGAAAAAAGAGTTGGCATTTGTCCCTAAAAATGACGCTATTAGCCATTTCTTTGCCGATTTCAATGAACCTTTTCGAGTATTCAGCCTCAACAACATCATGCGACCCAGTACCAATATGTTGATAAAAATTCCAGAAGTTCAAGGTTACGATGTGCCTGTATCCAAACGCTACCATAACTTTTTCACCCAAGTTTTAAAAGGCAAGGACAGGTATTGGCGGTACAATATTTTAAGCTTTGATGAAGAAATCTTACCCTATTTGAAACTGTTAAATACAAGCCATATCTTATCCAAGAAAAAATTAGAAAGTGGTGAATTGGAGCTAAAAAAAGATGGCAAGGTGAAGTTTTATGCCTTGAAAAATTCTAAAAAAAGAGCTTTTATGATGTACAACACAAAAGTGGTGCAAACTCCGCAACAAGCACTCACATTCATGCAAGAAAACAAAGATAAATTGTCGGATATTGTGGTTTTAGAAAACAGCCAAGAAACAGAAAATGTCACAAAAACTATTGCAAAAAATAGCATCAAGTTTTATAGTCAAAACAGCCAAAAAATAAAACTTAAAGTCACAACGCAAAGCGATGGTTGGTTGGTTTTATCGCAAAGTTATTATCCTGGATGGTACGCCTATATCGACGATAAAAAAGTGGATATTTTGCCAGCCGATTATTTATTACAAGCGATAAAAATGCCCAAAGGTGAACATCAGGTGCGATTTGTTTACCGACCTTTGAGTTTTTATTTGGGTTTAATCATTAGTTTATTCACACTTGGAATGGTATTGTGGCAGTTAAAAAGAAAAAAATAGTTATTGTTATGCCTGCTTACAATGCAGAACAAACATTAAAGCAAACTGTGGAAGCTATTCCAAAAGACTGTTTTGACAAACTTATTTTAGTCGATGATTGCTCCAAAGATAAGACCGTTGCATTAGCCCAAGAACTGGGGATAGAAGTCCACCAGCACGAAGAAAATACTGGCTATGGAGGCAACCAAAAAACCTGTTACCAAGCCGCCTTAAAAGCCAAAGCCGATATTATTGTTATGCTCCATCCTGACAATCAATACGATGCCAGTTTGATACCTTTTTTCACGGGTTTTATCGAGCATGGCGTGTGTGATTTTATGCTCGGGGCTCGAATTCGCACCCGCAAAGAAGCCTTGCACGGTGGTATGCCAATGTATAAATATTTTATGAATCGCTTGCTGACATTAACCATGAATATTATTTTAGGGCAAAATCTAGCAGAAGGGCATTCGGGTTTTCGTGTTTACAATGCCAAAATATTTGCAACCATTGATTACCTAAACAATGCCGATGACTTTTCCTTTGATGCCGAACTCATTACTCAAAGCGTTTACCATGGATTTAAACTCGGAGACGCACCCATGCCTGTGCGTTATTTTTCCGAAGCCTCAAGTATCAGTTTTAAAGACAGTAGCGTTTATGGACTAAAAATACTCTCAACTTTAACAAAATTCATCATACAAAAACTGCGTATTTATCGTTTTAAGCTATTCTTGAAAAAAGCCTAAAAAATCAGCACTGCATTTTGAGCTAAACAAAATCACCCCAAAGCGCATGAATGGCAGAAAGAAGGGCAGGAGCCATGGTTTCGGTACGAAGAATTCTTTGACCCATGTTGACGCCTTGCAGACCGCAATTTTTTAGCAGGTGAATTTCATCAGCTGACCAACCGCCCTCAGGACCAATAGCAACCACAAATTTCTGCCATTTTTGTTTGGCACATTGTGTGATTTTTATCGTTTCATTTGGTTCTAAAAACATGCCTGTATGTGATTTTTTAGTGTAATCTTGGCAACTGACAGGAGCTAAAACGTGTGGAACATCTGCCCGAAAACATTGTTCGCTGGCACTGATGGCAATATTTTGCCAATGTTTGATTTTTTTTTCTAAACGAACACCTTTTAACTTCACTTCACAAAATTCCGAAACTAATGGTTGGATTGTGGCGATACCTAACTCTGTTGCTTTTTGAATGCTGTAATCCATGCGTTCACCTTTGCTGATGGCTTGTGCTAGTGTAATATTTAAACAGCTGCGGGCAATGGTTGGCATGTTATTTAACAGCATAAGTTCCACTGTTTTTTTGTTAATGCTAACAATTTGGGCTAAAAATTCTTCTTGTTGTGGGTTGAAAATACGTAATTGTTGTTTGAGTTTGCAACGCAATACATTACGTAGATAATGGGCTTTTTCATCACTAATGAAGATTTTCTCGCCCTTTTTGGCTGAAAAAGGGTAATAAATTCGTGTTAAACGCATGAAATCTGTTTGTTGTTATGATTTTGCTATTATAATCATTGTCCTTGTTTTTATTAGTGATGTGATGAAAAAAATGATAAAAATTAAATTCCTCTTATCTTTGGCATTTTTAATGCTGCTGTCATTGCCTGCAATTGCTGTTGAAGGCATGTGGCAGCCACGACAATTGCTCGATTTAGCGGCGGACTTAAAAGCCAAAGGGTTGCAAATTCCTGTAGAAAACATCGCCCAATTGGATAAGTTTCCGATGACGGCAATGGTATCTTTAGGGTTTTGTTCTGCATCTTTTGTGTCGGATTCAGGGTTGATAATTACCAATCATCATTGTGCTTATGGAGCCATTCAATACAATTCCAGCACCAACAAAAATTTAATTGAAAATGGTTTTTATGCCAAAACTTTTGCCGATGAATTGCCCGCTGGACCGGGGTTGTATATTTATGTCACGCAAGACATAAAAGACGTTAGTCAAGAAATTATCGGGCAATTGATAAGTTTGCATGGACAAGAACGATACGACAAATACGAAGCAATAGAAACTAAAATGTTGGCTGAATGCGAAGATAAACCTGTTTTTCGGTGTTCCTTGCGGTCTTTTCATGGTGGTTTGAAGTACTATTTGATTAAACAATTACAAATAAAAGACGTGCGTTTGGTCTATGCTCCTGCAAATTCAATCGGTAAATATGGCGGAGATGTTGATAATTGGATGTGGCCTCGTCATACTGGAGATTTTTCTTTTTTTCGGGCTTATGTTGCAAAAGATGGAGAATCGGCAGAATACTCCAAACAAAACCAGCCCTATCATTCCAAAGATTTTTTAAAGGTTAATGCCAATGGTGTCAAAGATGGGGATTTTACTATGGTTTTGGGTTATCCAGGACGTACCTCACGTCATAAACTGGCACAAGAGATAGAAAATTCCGTGTTGTGGCATTATCCCATGATAATCAAAAATTACAGCAAATACATCGAACTGGTTGAAAAAGAAGCACAAATTCGACCTGAAGTCGGCATTAAATATGCAGCAAAAATCGCCAGTATTAATAATTATTTAAAAAATTCTCAAGGCATGTTGGATGGCTTTAAAAATCCGCAGCTCATCGAAAATAAACAACAGGCAGAAAAAGATTTTTTCCAATGGATAATAAATAACGACAATAAAAAAGCAGCCCATGCTTGGCAGATGTTGAAGAAATTATTAGACCAAAAAGCCCAGCACCGAGACAGAAATTTTTACATAGGACAAGTAAAAAGAAGCCAATTACTTGCAGCAGCTATTAAATTACACCGCCTCGCCATTGAAAAGAATAAAACAGATAAAGAACGGAAAAGTTCTTACCAAAAACGTAATTGGGATAGAATTAAAAACTCACTTGTAAAAATGGATCGCCGCTTTGATGCGAAAATGGACAGAATACTAACCGAATATGCTCTTAACCAATACGCCGCACTGAGTGACGAACAACGTTTGGCTGAATTTGATAAACTTTTTGGCATAAAAGGAGATGCCAAAGACCACAAACGCATAGCTAAGGCTTTAGATAAATTGTACAAAAACACCGAGCTTGGCAAGAAAGAAAAACGCTTATCATGGTTTCAAGCCAGTCAAAAAGCCATCGAAAATTCCAAAGATAGCATGTTGCAGCTTGCTGTTGCCATGTATCCGATGAATAGCAAAAAAGAAAAACACGATGAAGCCCTAACGGCGGATTTAAGTGAAGCACGGATGAACTATATGCAAGCTTACTTGGATTATGCCAAAAATCAAAGGCTGCCAGTTTATGCCGATGCCAACGGTACACTGCGAGTCACTTATGGTAATGTTATGGGATACCAACCCAAAGATGGGATGAAATA
Source organism: uncultured Alcanivoracaceae bacterium (assembly GCA_964594435.1). Lineage (GTDB taxonomy): Bacteria > Pseudomonadota > Gammaproteobacteria > Xanthomonadales > Marinicellaceae > NORP309. Next base: position 400 of record CAZQMH010000056.1, on the reverse strand, counting down.
TTTGCCTTTTACCACGCTTAAAGGGATTTTAGAAAAAAACACAGGTATTGAACCTTTTAATGCACCAAAAAAACAATTACACGCCATAAAATCACATGATTATGCCCCTTATGAAATGGCATCACTTAACTCGGTGCCCGTTAATTTTTTATCAGACTTAGATATTACAGGCGGTAATTCAGGTTCGCCAACACTCGATGCGAAGGCTCAATTGGTTGGTTTAGTATTTGATGGCAATTATGAAAGTATCAACGCTGACTGGATATTTAACAAAGATTTAGCCCGTAGCATTCACGTGGATATACGCTACATTTTATGGATTATGGACAAAATTGACCACGCCGATAGATTATTAAAAGAAATGAAGGTAAAACAATGAAAAAATTATTACTACTGCTCT
>CAZQMH010000055.1:0-13351 GCA_964594435.1 uncultured Alcanivoracaceae bacterium | reverse complement strand
AATATATAATAAATATGCCTGTTTTATGCCACTTGTATGAAATATTCAGGCTAATATCCTGTTTGATTTTTTGCTGAATATTTTTCATAGCCCAAATCCCGATAGTGAATCGCAATAAAGAGTGAGCGTGTGATTTCTCTAAAAGAATTTGGGGGTAGTGTGTTGAGTTTTAAAAGCCGCTGGTCATAAATTCGATAGTGGCTTTTATCTGTTCGTCATTCAAGTCAGCACGACCGCCACGAGGTGGCATGGCTCCTTTGCCTGTGGTGGCACTTTTCACTAAACCATCTATGCCTTGTGTTAAACGATTTTCCCATGCGGAAGCTTCGAGTTTTGGCGCACCAGCAGCACCTGTGCCGTGACAAGCAGAGCAGACATTTTCATAAATCATTTTGCCATCAGTTGAACCATCAAATGCGGCCTTTGGGGTTTCGTCAACTGCGGCGACTTGGGCAACTATAACCTCGCCTGTGTTAACTTTTGCAACAGATTTGAGTGTTTCAGCAATGTGGCTTCTGTCAACGGCTTGTTCTTTACCTTCGGAAATTTCAGCATTTCTGACGTATCCAACAAACCCAAGTATAATTGTTAGCAAAAATAACCCGCCTACCAATAAGGAAAAATTTCTAAAGAATATAGAATCTTGATCTTTCATTTAACGCCCTTTGTTTATATAAATTAGCTCGTCATTATAATATCAAATAAAAATTTTCCCAACATAAATTGCTATATTGTCGTTAAAAGCTAATTTCTTGAGACTTCGGTTGGTGCTGGTCTGTGTTTCGCTAAGCTGAAATGGCCTATATTTGAAAATCTACCGACAATTTTAATATGCTAGGTGAAATTGTAGGCTTATGCATGTATAATTCGGAAAAATTAAATTGCATACGAGGGCAAAATGAAAAAAATTGTATTTTTAATGTTGATGATGACTTTTTCATCACTTGTGGTTGCAGGTGATAGTGCAAAAGGCAAAATATTGGCTTATACCTGTACGGGCTGTCATGGCGTGAAATATTATATGAATGCTTACCCAAATTATCATGTACCACGTTTGGGCGGTCAAAATGAAAAATATGTTATCAGTGCCTTAAAATCTTACCGTGCAAAAGAACGTTCACACCCAACTATGCAAGTACAAGCAGGCAGTTTGTCCGATGAGGATATTGCTAATATTGCAGCCTATTTTGCTTCACTTAAATAAGGAGAAACCATGAAAACATTAGTATTTAGTCTCTTATTAATGACCACTACATCACTTTTGGCAGGCGGCAACCAAGTTGCTGGTCGTAAAATTGTAGAAAAAGTGTGCCAGTCTTGTCACGGAATTGATGGCAAAGGCATAAATGACACCTATCCAAAATTAGCAGGACAGTTTGCTGATTATCTTGTCAAGGCTTTAAGTGATTATAAATCGGGTGCTCGCAAAAATGCCATAATGTCGGGCTTTGCCTCGACTTTAAGTGAGCAAGATATGCAAGATGTGGCCGCTTATTATTCTCAACGAAGTGTTGATAAATTACATGATTTATCGGTTAAATAAATTCTGCAAATATGTTTTTAAAAAAAAGAACTTCGGTTCTTTTTTTTATGCTTATTGTATTTACTTATGTCACCATGTCGCAAGCAATAACTTCAAGTCCGTTAAAAATTCACAATATTAAAGTTAAATTTTGCGACTTTGGTTATGCCTCTTATGAGATTGATAAGTGGTTAAAACATTCCCAAATAAAACCATTGAACCAAAACTTTGACTTCAATCATACGAAAATTTTTTTTTAAAAAAAGCAAGTGACAAGAGCCGCTGTTTGATTTAATATAAATCCTTTAATTTTCAAGATAAGAAAAAAATGTGTGGAATCGTAGCAGCAACAGCCAAAAGAAATATTGTTGGCATCATACTTAATGGTTTAAAAACATTGGAATATCGTGGATATGATTCCGCCGGTATTGCCATCAATCATAACAATAAAATAGAAATTCGCAAACAAGCAGGCAAACTAAAAAACCTGGTTGAACAATTAGAATCTCACCCCGTGCAAGGAAATTCTGGCATTGGTCATACTCGCTGGGCAACGCATGGCGAACCAACCAGTAGCAACGCCCACCCGCATGATTCTGAACAAACCATTGCGGTCGTGCATAATGGCATTATTGAAAACTATTTACCTTTGAAAAGCATGTTGCTAGAAAAAGGTTATGTTTTCAAATCCGACACCGATACCGAAACATTGGTGCATTTAATTCATTATTACCAACAAGAATTAGACTTTTCTGCGGCATGTCACAAAGCCTTGGCTCAATTGGACGGAGCTTATGCTGTGGCTATCACCTATAACCAAGAGCCAGAAAAAATAATAGCTGCAAGAAAAGGCAGCCCTTTGATTGTTGGACGTGGGGAAAAAGAAAACTATATCGCCTCTGATGTGCAAGCTCTTATCAGCGAAACCAATCATTTTCATTACCTAGAAGACGGTGATATTGTCGAAATCACACCCGATAGTTGTCAAATATTTGATAAAAATGGTGAAAAAATCAAACGTGAGTTAAAAACCGTCAATCTGTCTGCCGAAGCATTAAGCAAAGATGGTTACAAACACTACATGCTGAAAGAAATTCACGAACAACCAACCGCCGTTGCCAACACCTTACAAGACCGTTTATACGATTGCAAAGTCTCTAATCGTTTTATCAGTGATGATTTGACCCAAATATTACAACAGGTTAATCAAGTTCACATCATTGCTTGCGGCACTTCTTTCCATGCGGGCTTGATGGCAAAATATTGGCTAGAGGCGATTGCCAAAGTTCCAACACAAGTCGAAATTGCTAGCGAATACCGTTACCGTAACCCTGTGATTCCACCAAATACATTGTTTTTAACGATTTCACAATCTGGAGAAACTGCCGATTCCTTGGCGGCATTACGTTTTGCGCAACAACAACAAAACTACCTCACAACCTTGGCTGTTTGCAATGTTGCTAATTCAACCTTAGACCGAGAAAGCGACCATTGCCTCATGACACGAGCAGGCCCTGAAATCGGCGTTGCATCGACCAAAGCCCTGACCACGCAAATGTCGGTTCTTGCCTTATTAACTTTGAAATTTGCAGAAATCAATGGCATTGACTCAAGCCTGCGCCACCGACTTGCCAAACAGCTGCGAACCTTGCCAGGCATTATTAATCAAGCCTTGTTGCTGAATGATAAGATTAAAAAAATAGCCAAAATAATCGTTAAACGAGACAACGCTCTGTTTTTGGGTCGAGGCGTACATTACCCCATTGCCTTGGAAGGAGCTTTGAAATTAAAGGAAATATCCTACATTCACGCAGAAGGTTATCCCGCGGGCGAACTCAAACATGGACCATTAGCACTGGTCGATGAAAAAATGCCGGTCATTGCCGTCTGCCCGAATGATGTTTTATTAGAAAAGCTCAAATCCAATATTGAAGAAGTCAGAGCCCGCGGTGGTGAATTGTTTGTTTTCGTTGACCACTTGGGCAAGCATGGTTTAGACAAACAAGCCACGCATCTCATCGAATTACAGGCCAGTGGCGAATTTACCTCGCCTATCGTCTTTAATGTGCCTTTGCAATTGCTTGCCTATCATGTCGCTTTACTGCGTGGAACAGATGTTGACCAACCGCGTAATCTAGCCAAATCGGTGACAGTAGAATGATTTGTGATATTTACCGCTCAGATAGCAAAAGCGGTTTGTATATTTACCTGAAAAAAGGCGAGGAACTTTCCTGCTTGCCCGATGATTTATTAAAATTATTGGGCAAGCACACTTGGGTTATGGAACTAGACCTCAAACAACGCAAAAAACTCGCAAATGAAGACATTAACACCGTTATCGCCAATCTCCACGAAAAAGCTTATCATGTGCAACTTCCCCGTAATTTACTGCAAAACGTGATAAATTATCATTGATTCGTTATGCGGAAAAACCCAATTTACTTTGTTGTAATATTGACTTTATTAAATAGCTTTGTCTATTTATTTTCCTTCATTATAGTAGATAGTGCTCGCGATTTAAGCAAAGCTATCGCCATTGCCAATTTTTCTGATTTTCCAGCTCTTGGCCCCGATATTGGTGGTTTCGCACATGTTGGTCCTGCATGGTTTTATTTTTTAGCCCTACCTGCATTCACCCACTCTATTATTATTGTTGCACTTTGGGTTGGTCTTTTTGCCAGCCTTAAACTTATTTTTGCTTACAAGCTTGGATCGCAGATGCTTGACAAGAAATTTGCTTTACTTTGGGTGTGTGCCTTATTTTTACCAGGATGGCACACAATTGATAGCTTTGTATTATTGCATACGAATTTAGTACAATCCTTAACCTTGCTCTATTTTCTGATGCTCTACAACTTCCATCAGAAGCAAAATGTGAAGTACTTTTTTGCGAGTTTGTTAGTCTTATCTCTAGCCATTCACGCCCACCCTACCAGTCTACTTTTAGGCATGGTTTTGCCGTTTTCAATTTATAAAGAAAGAAATATAGTCACATTCAAAGTGATACTCTTGGCAGGAGTTATCTTCTTGCTACCCTTTTTTCCGTATTTAATCAATCAAATAATCAATGGCTTTCCTGATGTGCAACGTTTTTCACATAAAGTAAATAATGTCAATCATTTAAACATTTTCCAACGCCTGCCAAGTCTTATCTCTTCTCTTTTTTATTACGGCCCTTTAAAAATTAGAAATTTTATTTATTCTTACAACTCTATCTTAGCAAATTTGTTTTTAGGCTTTTATTTAACTGTCTTATTACTTAGCCTTATAGGAAATAGTCTATTTTGTCTAAAGTCTCGGAGCAACTTACTGAAGACTATGAAAATTTTTTCTTCATTTCTTGTCTTTTGTTTATTTTTACTAAAACTCAGGGCTTTCATTCCCTTTTATATGATACTCGTTACTGTACCAGTGACCAGTGGCATGCTTGCTTTTGGTTTGTGGCAGCTGTTTCAGCAATTAAAAACGAGGGCTTATTTTTTTAGTACTGCAATATTCTTTCTTATTGGTCTCTTACCTAATATTGTTTTGATTCAATTTCACAAAAATCAACAATTTGAAATCCCTAACTCTAATGCAATTGAACATAAAGTGAGCATGAGTGAAAAACCTCACAGCCATGGCCTAGATGGAGTAACAATGTTATCCATCGCTGACACAAACAACTTTGTACTTTGCCATAATATTTCTATTCATGGCCCATTCACTATTGTGCTGGATTATACCAGTGCTATGATTGTTAATTTCTTTTGTCCAGATGCAACAATTAAACTTGGGGGAGATTTGTCAATACAACAAAAACACCTTTTTATCATGCATAAGTCTTTTTGGAATAAGATTGAACAAGAACCAGAAGCATGGCTCTATAGCTCCTTTGGTTACACCACAAAATTTAACAACCATTCTCGTGCGACTGCTTGGGAAATTGCTCCTTTTGATGATTATCAACATCCGCAAAGACTGGGTTTAAAAAGAAACCCTAAAAAGAATTACGAATACACTTTTTCGACGCAAGCTCATTCAAAAATAATTATAACCAATATTCTCCCTTTATATTTACGCATAAAAATAGAAAAAATTTTAATTAACAATGATGAACAAAAGGCAGAATTACTGATGGAAAATCTTGGAAATACAATGTATTCCTGCAAGAATTGTACGCAAAACTCAACCATTCAATGGAAAATAGTTATCAGTGCTGATGATGAAAATAGCATTGACATAAATGAAATAAGCCAAACCTCAATTTAGAATCACTGCATTGTTGCTTATCCTTTTAGGCTTTTAAGAGAGAGAATGTTTAGGCTTCATAAGCATCAATAATTTTTTGTACCAAGTTGTGACGCACAACATCCTTGGATTGGAACCAACTAAAGCTTAAACCTTTTACATCTTCTAACACTTCAATGGCGTGTTTTAAACCTGATGTTTGCCCTGGTCGCAAATCAACTTGAGTGACATCTCCAGTAATAACAACAGTCGTGCCAAAACCTGTACGGGTGAGAAACATTTTCATCTGTTCGATGGTGGTGTTTTGTGCTTCATCCAATATGACAAACGCATTGTTGAGCGTTCGACCACGCATAAAAGCCAGTGGTGCGACTTCGATGATGTTTTTTTCCATCATGCGTTCTACTTTTTCCACACCCAACATTTCATACAAAGCATCGTAAAGAGGTCGCAAATAAGGGTCTACTTTATCCGATAAGTCGCCGGGTAAAAAACCCAAACGCTCACCTGCTTCAACCGCAGGTCTCACTAAAATAATGCGTTGCACTTCTTGGCTCAGTATCGATTCCACTGCACAAGCAACGGCCAAATAGGTTTTGCCCGTTCCAGCAGGACCAATAGCAAAATTTATGTCGTGAGTAACAATATTGTGCAAATAAAGCTTTTGATTGGGTGAACGACCCGTAATAACACCTTTGCGGGTTTGGATTTTAACTTCTTGCACATTATCTCCATCTTTGAGCTTTGGGTTATTGGCTTGTTCTTGTTGGTAGTTTCCTTGCAAAATAATATGCGTCATTTCGAGGTTTAAGTCGTTGTGCTGTGCTTCTTCCAGCATTAAATCAAGGCATTTTTGGGCTTGTTCAATATTAGATTTTGTGCCTTCAAATTGAAACTGATTGCCTCGTGCATTGATGTTTGTTTTGGTTTTTTTGGCAAGTAATTTTATATTTTCATCCTGTTGTCCAAATAAATTAACCAAAATATCGTTATTTACATCTTCAATTATTATATTTTTTTTTGTCATTTTGTTACGATTTTAGCTTGTAATGAATTGCGGTATGCCTGCGTTATTTCCACATCTATCATTTGCCCAATCAAACGTGGATTGCCATCAAAATTGACCACACGCATGTTTTCTGTTCGTCCTGCCAGTTGTTTTGGGTCTTTTTTTGATAAGCTTTCAACCAATACCCTTTGCGTTGTGCCAACCATTGCTTGCGAAATAGTTGCCGCAAACTGATTGATTTTGGCTTGCAATCTTGCCAAGCGTTGTTTTTTTATAGTGAGTGGAATTTCATCCTCAATATTAGCTGCAGGCGTACCGGGTCGTTTCGAGTAGATAAAGCTGAAACTTTGGTCGAAACCAACATCTTCAATTAATTTCATAGTGGCCTCAAACTCTTTGTCTGTTTCCCCAGGAAATCCCACGATAAAATCAGAGGATAAAGAAATATCGGGTCGAACTTCTCGTAGTCTGCGTATTTTCTGTTTGTATTCTATGGCAGTATGCCCTCGCTTCATGGCGGAAAGCACGCGGTCGGAACCACTTTGTACGGGTAAATGTAAATAATTCGCCAATTTTGGCACATCACGATAGGCTTCAATCAAGGCATCAGTAAATTCGACTGGATGAGAAGTGGTAAAGCGAATACGCTCAATGCCATCAATGGCAGCCACGTAATGAATTAAATGGGCTAAGTCAACGATTTTGCCATCATGCGTTGTGCCTCGATACGAGTTGACATTTTGTCCTAGCAAGTTAATTTCTTTCACACCTTGCAGTGCCAACTCCATAATTTCTGCCAATACGCCATCCAATGGTCGTGAAACTTCTTCCCCTCTGGTGTAGGGTACGACACAAAATGTGCAATATTTAGAACAACCTTCCATAATTGAAACAAAAGCACTCGCCCCTTCTTTTCGTGCCTCAGGCAAGTTGTCGAATTTTTCAATTTCGGGAAAACTAATATCCATCTGTGGCTTGTGTTCATCATTGACGGCTTTTAACATCTTGGGCAAGCGGTGTAATGTTTGCGGTCCAAAAACCATATCAACATAAGGCGCACGTTTAAGAATATTATCGCCTTCTTGCGAAGCAACACATCCACCAACACCAATAACTAATTTTGGATTTTTTTCTTTGAGTTTACGCCAACGTCCCAATTGTGAAAATACTTTTTCTTGGGCTTTTTCACGAATGGAACACGTGTTTAGCAGAATAACATCCGCATCTTCTTCGCATTGGGTTATTTCAAGACCATAGGACTCGACCAATACATCTTGCATCTTGGATGAATCGTATTCGTTCATCTGGCAACCATGTGTTTTTATAAAGAGCTTGCCCTTGTTTTCAATTGTCATAATTTATATTTTTGAATTTTTTTGCTAATTTTACGATAATTTCAGCCGTAACGCCCCAAATTGTATAGTTTTCGTATTGATAAACATAATAATTGACCTTTTTGCCTTGATAATTGGCGGTTTGTTTTCTGTAATTCTTGTTATCGAGGAAAAAAGACAAAGGCACGCTGAACACTTCTGCTACTTCATCTTTGTTAGCAGAAATTTTAAATCCAGCAGATAGAATTGCCACAAAAGGGGTGACATAAAAGCCTGAGATGGTTTTAATATCGTCTAAATAACCAACGACTTTAATAAATTCTTGCCCAACACCAATTTCTTCTTCGGTTTCGCGTATGGCAGCTTGTCGAATAGTGCCGTCGGATTTATCGAATCCGCCTCCAGGAAAACTCACTTGACCTGAATGGTGTTTTAGCTGGTCTGAACGTTTGGTCAATAGCAGATGCAATTGTTCATGCTGCCAAAACAAAGGCACCATGATGGCAGCGGGCTTTAAATCTTCATGCCCTGATGCTTGCCAAATCTCCGGCGGGATTAAATCTGTCTTTAAGGTAGATTTAAGATTTTTGTATAGGTTTTCTTTGTTTTTTAGGCTTAGCATATAAAAAAACGAAGCAATAAGAATAGTGCTTCGCTCAAAATAAGTCGTTTTATATCAGAATTTGGCTATTATTCCCAAACCCCGATATAGAAATACGATAGATAGTGCAAGTAATTGGTGTGCATAGGAAAGTCATAAAAACCGTAGTCACCTTGTTGGTGATTAGGCTTTTTATGAATTTTCTAGGTACATTTTGGACTTGCACTAGCAGCGTATTTTCTCTATCGGGTTTTGTGTGTTATTTAACATCAAGTAAATTAATGTCAAAAACCAAAACTTCGTTAGGGCCAATAGGACCTTGTCCGCGTACACCATAAGCTAATTCAGGCGGAATAAAAACCTGCCATTTAGCTCCAGGACGCATTAATGGTAAAATTTCCTGCCAGCCTTTCAATACATCTTTAACTTTAAAAGATTTGGGTTCGCCTTTAACAAAAGAACTGTCAAACTCTTGGTAATTATCAGGGTTGTCTGTACCAATTAATGAACCACGGTAATGGATGGTGACTTCACTATCAAGTGTTGGGTGCTTGCCTTTTCCATCTTCTATGACGCGGTATTGGATGCCAGAGGATAATTCTTTTATGCCTTTTTTACGACGGTTTTGTTTTAAGAAGTCATCGCTGCGTTTTTTATTTTTGTCGGCTAGTTTTTTGTATTCTTCTAACTGTTTTAACTTAAGTTTTTTCTCATAGCTTTGGAAGTTCAAAATCATGTCTTCCTTAGAAACACTTGGGTCTTTTTTAGCTGCCGCATCACGAATACCCTTAATGGCTTCGTTAACGTCGAGTTCAAATTCAGAACCCTTTCTGCCAGCAAACTCTAACCCCATACGATAACCAACGGTATAGCTGGTTTTTTTCTTATCAAATTTAATCGTCTTAGATTTGTTTTGTGCGAGTGATAAACTTGCAGTCAAAACTAAGATTGCCGCAATAGTTATTTTAAAATTCATCTTGATTCCTCGATGTTGATTTTACAAAGGTGCGTATTTTAAGTGAGAATAAGCATCTGTACAATGAAATAGACCAAAATGCGGGCAATCAGTTCATTTCTTTGTCAATCCCGAGGACTTAACTCATTAGTTTAATGGAGCCGATAAGAAAAAATCCACAATGACCTTGCTAGCATTTATTTCTCGCGAGGCTCTGCCAATCAAGCCGACAGGCAAATACTGTTTGCCACCTGGCCATGTGTGTCCACCATCGTTGACTTGGATTGATTCAACTTGGGTCGAAGCAAAGCATTTGTCATAGATTTCAAAATCCAGACTGGTTTTATCAAACGGACGTTTGTCTTGGTGCTTTTTTATTGGACGGGTATTGCAAACATTATTATCTAAGAAATAGTTCAGGGTTTTGCGTGCTGACAACACTTTACCTCTAGGCTTGCTAAAACCAAAGGTTTTTATCTCACCCCCTGCATACGGCATTATCGGGTCTGTTGTGCCATTGATAAGCAAAAAAGATACTGGATTTTTGGGCTTTTGATTGCGAATACCATAGTTTAATAAAGCACTGACCGCTGCCACTGCCTTAACTTTATCCGACAATTCTATGGCTAATCGTATCGCCATCATGCCGCCATTGGACATGCCCGTAATGTATACTTTTGAGGCATCTACGTTGTATTTTTTTATGGCATAATCTATTAACTTGCTAATAAACTTAACATCATCAATTGGGTTGTTGGCGAATATTTTCCGACCATCGTTCCAATGGTTATCAATAGCTTGAGGCAAAATCAAAAGGATATTGCGTTTTTTTGTTTCAATATCAAGTGTGTGCTTGGTCGTGCCATTATTGAACTTCTTCCAGCTGCTACCGCCACCATGCAAGCCAATAATCAACGGAATTTTCTTACTTTTGTCCCAAAACAAAGGTTTTTTTACCACAAATTGTCGCTTTCTACCATCAACTTTCAGTGTTTCGCTATTAAATCCACCAGCAAATAGTGAGGGACTAAAGAGGAAAGACACCATAAATAATAGAAATAATAAGAATGTTCTTAGCATTATTTTTACCAAATTAATAATCGAGTCGCCCATTTTACCCTACAACAACAAAATAAAATGAGATTCTTATCCCAAATCGTAATTTGGGTTAAACCAAAAGCTCACTTTCCAAATCAAGCAATGATTTGAATGACAGCACTTCTTCTTTGCTAACAGGTATAAATTTTTCAACATTTACCGCTTTTAAAGTTTCTATGCCCTTCACTTCGTTATGAGCATTCATTAAAATCTCGGCTACTTTATCTTTTTTCTCAATATGTTCAGGCGAGATAAAAACCGAATGAAAAATACTGTGAACATTGGTTTCGCCAATTTTTGTGACCAAACTTTTACTCAGCTTGTTTAAACCATCATAGAAATCTTTGTAAACAAATCCGTACGGTTTTTCACCTTGTGATACCGCCTTAACAACCGCCATCCAATTATCTTTTGAGTGAATTTTAGCTGGTTTAATGTCTTGTTCAAGCAAACCTTTGATGCCTACACGCGTCACCATCATACCATTACAACTTAAACATTCTGCACCATTAAAGACTTTAAGCGAGTCACTTTTGGCTTCATTGTTGGCAATAAAGACTATTTCATCGTATAAATTCGTCGAATGCACTACTGGCACAAAGTTGTGTTTTTGTAACAACTCCAAAGAATCTTGCGGATTGGCATAAACCAAATCAGCTTCCGACATTTTTGTGTGAAATTCGACAAAATCCAAACATTTGTAATATTTCGTGCTTGCCTCGCAATATTTTGTAAGATATTGTGCAAACTGAAACCATTTTATAGGATCACCCGCCGTATCATGCGGACACACCATCATTGTCATACTTTTCATTTTATCGCCCTCTACAATAGTTAATGAATAATCAATGGTTGATAAAGAAATATTTCTCTATCGTAATTTGGGTTAAATTAATTCTGATGTTTTCTTCGCTGCACGTTTCACATCTAAAAAGATTAATCCCAACTTAGCATTGGCCTTTGCCATAACCGTCAAAACCGCATCTTCGCCAGCTTTTACCATTAACACATAGCCATTGCTACCCTTGATTAATACCTGATCCAAATTGCCACGCTCCAACTCTTGAGCTGTTCTATCCCCTAATGAAAGCATAGCCGCACTCATCGCACCAACCCGATCCTCATCAATGCTTGAAGGCAGTTGAGACGCCATGATTAATCCATCGGTTGAAATAATCGCCGATGCCTCAACATCAGCTGATGAGCTATTGAGCTCGTTTAATATGTTGTTTAACATATCTATACGCATAATCATCTCCTGTTCTAATAATTTTGAAATGCCATTCTAGCACACCTTTTTATTAAGGAATTGATATTTGTTAACAATTATTAAATATCTTTTCTATTTGTATTTGCTAAAATGGCACCGCTAAGCTACTCTTAACATATTTTTATAAACAATCAAAACAGGAATGAAAAACTTACCAAATATATTAACCATTTCACGGGTCGTCTTAATTCCCATCATGTTGCTGTTTTTTTATTTACCATTTGAATGGAACAGAGTTGCTGCCTGTACGGTTTTTTTCTTTGCCAGTATAACCGACTTTTTTGATGGTTATTTTGCCAGAAAATACAAATCCTACTCACGTTTTGGAGCATTTTTAGACCCCGTGGCTGACAAACTCAGTGTCACGACAGCCTTGGTTATACTTTTGCAAGACCACCCGACCATACTTATGATGATAGCCACCGCTGTGATTATTGGTCGAGAAATCACCATATCGGCTCTGCGTGAATGGATGGCAGAACTAGGCGAGCGAACAACGGTTAATGTTGCCTATATTGGCAAAGTAAAAACATTATTCCAAATGTTTGCCATTGGATTCTTGCTGTACTATAATGACCTGTGGGGCTTGCCAGTTTACAAGATTGGCTTAACATTATTGTACATAGCAACCATTTTAACTTTATGGTCAATGTTCATCTATTTAAAAGTCGCATGGCCAATGATGAAAGAAAAACAAGAATAATCAATTTATTTAGAAATAAACTGTTGACAATTAATTAAGTCGCTTTAAAATGTGCACCTCTTTTGCGGGAATAGCTCAGTTGGTAGAGCACAACCTTGCCAAGGTTGGGGTCGCGAGTTCGAGTCTCGTTTCCCGCTCCAAATTACAATATTCATAGTTAGCTACCAATAAATATGAATTACAAGGCTGGATGGTAGAGTGGCTATACAGCGGTTTGCAAAACCGTGGACACCAGTTCGAATCTGGTTCCAGCCTCCATTATTATACTCCAAACCTAACACCTGCCCGGGTGGCGAAACTGGTAGACGCAAGGGACTTAAAATCCCTCGGTGGTAACACCGTGCCGGTTCGACTCCGGCCCCGGGCACCATTTTTTTGATTGATATCACCTCATTAACCACCCCTCTTGGCGTTTAAAAAAACACTCACTTACTCGAATGTAAGCTCGTTTTTTATTAAACCCCAAGAGGGGCAGTTACTAAGGCAATCTCAATCAAAAAAATCACGACTACTCTTAAAACTTATTCATTTTCAACTTAAAAACACTCAACTTCACACTTAATTTTGAAAAAATACTCACTTACTCGAATGTAAGCTCGTTTTTTATTAAACCCCAAGAGGGGCAGTTA
>CAZQMH010000054.1:0-13404 GCA_964594435.1 uncultured Alcanivoracaceae bacterium | reverse complement strand
GTAATTCTGTGTGAACCTATTCTTTGAGTTTGCCTGCAAATAACCCGTTCTTTGCTATTTTTATCGGCTAATGCAAGTTTGGCATTTTTTGAAACTTCAATATTTTTTACACGGTTATTTGAGGATGAATTGGTTGCACAGCTCACTAAAAATAGAGTTGCTACTGCTGTTAGTATGATTTTCTTCATTAGTTTACCTTTTATACGATTTATTTAGTACGTTGGATATTAAGTTCATTCTTGGCTTTTTGCAAGCTCATAGCTACAAAAAGAATAAAAAAAGTAAAGAATGATAAATAGTGTTGTAATTTGTGCTTAAATTTGAAAGAATAGAGACAGTTTAAAAATAGTAAAAGTCAAATCTGTGTTTGGCTTAAAGAAAAAAATATGATTGATAGAGATGGTTATCGCCCAAATGTGGGCATCATCTTGCTCGGTGATAATGGTAAAGTTTTTTTTGCAAAAAGGTACCATGATAACGGTTGGCAATTTCCTCAAGGCGGAATTAATTCCGATGAAACCAGTGAAGAAGCGATGTACCGCGAGCTGTATGAAGAAATTGGTCTCAAACCAGAACATGTAGAGTTATTGGGCTCTACTCCTGGTTGGTTGCGGTATAAGTTACCAAAAAAATTTCAAAGAAAACACTCCAAACCGTTATGTATTGGGCAAAAGCAAGTATGGTATTTATTAAAGTTTACCGGCGAAGAATCGGTACTTTCCCTAAATCATACCGACTCACCTGAGTTTGATGATTGGAAATGGGTGCATTTTTGGTATCCCGTTAAAAAAGTGGTCAACTTTAAAAAAGGTGTTTACATAAAAGCTCTAAAGTTTTTAGAACCTTATAAAAATTCCGAATCGACTCATTATAAAATCAATTAAAACACTCTTCATTCAGCTAATATTTATTGTTAATGAGCTAAAATGAATTCACGTAAAACCAACGAGTTAGAAACATGAAAAAAATAAACTTAATAATCATCTCATCTGTATTTTTATTTATCAGTGCCTGTGTCACGATAAATGTCTATTTTCCTGCCGCTGAAGCGGAAGATGCTGCGGCAAAAATAGTCAACAAAATTATTGGGGATGATGAAACAACCGATGAAAAAGATACATCAAACCCACAAAGCTATAATTTTAATCCATTAAGCTTTTTTATATCCTCAGCTCATGCAGAAGTGAATATCAATATTTCATCACCTGCCATCGTTGAAATCACCACCCGTATGAAATCACGTTACGACAGCCAATTAAAAACTTACCTAGACAAGGCTATCATTGGTTTTTCAAACACGGGTTTTATAGAAATTCTTGATGCCAAAGCCCTAGGTCTCAAAGACAGGCAAAAAGTTAAAAAACTCGTAGCTGATGAAAATCGTGACAGAAAAGCTTTGTACCGTGAGTTAGCTGTTGCCAACGGTCACCCAGATTGGGAACAAGCCATCCAAAATGTTTTTGTGAAAACTTGGCGAGAAAAAGCACACAACGGCTGGAAATACCAGGATGCCAATGGTACGTGGCTCACAAAATAAACAACCAAAAACCAATAAAAAAAAGAGGCAACTCATAATTGCCTCTTTTTTTACGGAAAAAACATGCCAAGAAGACGAAAAAGAAAACTAATTGAACAGCCACTTGAACTGACAATCGAAGATTTAAGCCACGATGGCAGAGGCATCGCACGCATCAATGGCAAAGTCATGTTTGTCACAGGTGCTTTGCCAAATGAAAAAGTTAGAGCGAAACATACTGGCGGCAATAAAAATTTTGAAGAAGCTTGTATCATAGAAGTTATTGAAGCAAGCCCCGACAGAGTGGAGCCTCAATGCCAATTTTACCACAACTGCAACGGTTGCAGTATGATGCATCTGGCACCACAAAAGCAAATTGACTTCAAACAAAACACCTTAAAACAAAACCTATTGAAAATGGCAAAAACAAAACCACAGCAATGGCTGCCAGTTTTGCAAGCCGACTCATGGCATTATCGCCGCAGAGCCAGATTGTCGGTACGATGGGTCATTGCTAAGGACAAAGTTTTGGTTGGTTTTCGTGAAAAAAATGGTCGCTATGTAGCAGACATGGACTATTGCAAAGTTTTACAACAACCACTTGATGACTTACTGCAACCTCTGGCCAAAATGATAGAAACCTTACGTATCAAACAACATATTCCCCAAATTGAAGCATCAATAGCAGACAATGGTGTGGCACTTATTATTCGGCACCTCAAACCATTGCCAGAAAGTGATGAAAAAAACATGCTTGAATTTGCCACTAACAATAAGGTAAGAATTTATTTACAAGCCAAAGGGCCCAAAACCATTACCGAACTCACAACACTCAACAAACCCTTGTTTTTTGATATGAAGCCCTTCGCAATTAAAATGCAGTTTCTGCCCAGTGATTTTATCCAAGTTAACGCCAAGATGAATGATAAAATGATACATCAAGCCATCGAACTACTGCAACTCAATCCAAGCGATGTGGTTCTTGATTTGTTTTGCGGACTGGGCAATTTCACCCTACCCATCGCAAAAAAAGTTAAAAAAATTATCGGTGTCGAAGGTGAAAAAAGCCTAATTGAACGAGCCAGGAACAACGCTACACTCAACACCATCAACAATGCCGCTTTTTATGAAGCTGATTTAACCAAAAACCACAGCCAGTCCGCATGGTTCAAGCATGATTTCAGCAAAATCCTCATCGACCCACCTCGAAGTGGGGCATGGGAAATATTGCCACTTATCGCTGCCAGTTCAGCCAAAACACTTTTATATGTTTCCTGTCACCCTGCATCTTTGGCACGCGATAGCGACAGATTGGTCAATGAATATGGTTTCCAACTACAAAAAGCAGGCGTTATGGACATGTTCCCTCATACTTCACATGTTGAGTCGATGGCACTTTTTGTGCGTAAGTAAGCGACATTCAGATAAATTTCATAAAAACTATGCTAAAATCTCGGCAATCACCAAATTAAGTAAGAGGACAAACCATGACTAAACACTTACCATTAATAATAGTATTGTTATTAACATTTTGCACCACATCATTTGCCAAAAAGAAGCTTTACCGCTGGGTGGATGAAAACGGCAAGGTCACCTACAGCGACCAAGTCCCTCCCGACCAAATAAAAAAGAAACACCAAGAAATGAGCTCTACAGGCGTGGTTGTAGAAAAAGTTGACCGCATCCAAACAGATGAAGAACGAAAAGCTGCCAGAGAAGAATTATTACGCCAAAAAGCACTAGAAAAACAAGCCGAAGAAGACGCCAAAAGAAGAAAAAATATCATACTAGCCTATAACAATGAAAAAGAAATTCTTCGACTGAAAGAAGAACGTTTAGAATCCTTAAAAAGAAACATAGAACAAGCCGAAAAAAGTCTCGTCTTCCAAAACAAATCACGAGAAGAACTGCTATCCCGAGCAGCAGATAGCGAAAGAAACGGCAGAAAAGTATCAAAAGCTCTGCTTTCAAATATTAAAGTCGTGGAAGAAAAAATTAAAAACCAAAACATCTTTATAAAAAACAAAACAGCAGAAATAATAGTTGTCACAGAAAAATTTGATAAAGACCTCGAAATTTACCGCAAAGCAAAACGCGGAATAGAGGAACAAAAGAAATAATTTACAGGCAAATGCGGTATATTTCCAAAATTACCCACTTATTGTCCACGAAAAGGTGGATAAATACTTAATCATTGCCTAAAATACCACCGAATTTTAATTTACACCGTAGGGGTACAAAAAAACATGAGCGATATTGAAAAACGCGTAAAAGATATAATTGTCGAACAACTTGATTTGGATGTGAAAGTATCTGACTTAAATAACAGCTCATCATTTGTTGATGATTTAGGAGCAGATTCATTGGACACAGTTGAATTGGTAATGGCATTGGAAGAAGAATTTGATTGTGAAATTCCTGAATCTGATGCCGATAAAATTACCACCGTGCAACAAGCCATTGACTATGTTTCAGCCAATGCCTAATAAGCCATAAAAAAAAACAAAAAGCTACGTCAAAACGTGGCTTTTTTTTTAGGGGAAAAAAACATGAGTAAACGTAGAGTTGTGGTCACAGGCATGGGCATTGTATCACCTGTTGGCAATTCTTTAGCAAGTGCCTGGCAAAACATAACACAAGGCAAGAGCGGTATCAGTCAACTAACCCACTTTGACACCACTAATTTTGCCTGTACTATTGCAGGTGAAATCCATAATTTAGAAATGGAAAAATACCTCAAGAAAAAAGATTTAAGAAAAATGGATCCTTTTATACACTACGGAATAGCCGCCGGAGTCGATGCCATCAATGATGCCAATCTCGAAATAACCGACAACAACGCCTACCGAACGGGAGTTTATCTCGGAGCAGGAATTGGCGGCATATATGGCATCCAAAAAACCACAGAAACATGGAAAGAAAAAGGCCCAAGACGAATTTCTCCCTTTTTTGTACCCAGCACAATTATCAATATGGCAGGTGGCAATTTATCCATAATGTACGGCATCAAAGGACCGAGTTTATCCGTTGTTACAGCCTGCTCAACGGCAACCCATAATATTGGCATGGGAGCAAGAACCATAGCCTATGGCGATGCTGATGTCATGATTTGCGGCGGATGCGAATACGCAACCACACCAATTGCTATGGGTGGATTTGCTTCAGCAAAAGCCTTATCCACACGCAACCACGAACCACAACTCGCCTCTCGCCCTTGGGACAAAGACCGAGATGGTTTCGTGCTCGGCGATGGTGCAGGTGTCTTGGTTTTAGAAGAATACGAATATGCCAAGCAACGCGGAGCCAGAATTTATGGCGAAATTGCAGGATTTGGCATGAGCTCTGATGCCTACCACATCACCTCGCCCGCTCCTCATGGCGAAGGAGCCGCACGCTGCATGAAAAACGCATTAAACGATGCCAAAATAAACCCACAACAAGTCGATTACATCAATGCTCACGGCACCTCAACACCACTAGGTGACGTCGGTGAAACAGATGCCATAAAAACCGCCTTTGGTGAATACGCTTACAAAGTCGCAGTCGGCTCAACCAAATCCATGACCGGTCATTTACTCGGAGCAGCTGGCGGCGTTGAAGCAATTTTTAGCTTACTGGCAATGCGTGACAATATATTGCCAGGCACTATCAACTTAGACAATGCAGGAGAAGGCTGTGATTTGGATTACATTGCCAACACCTCAAGAGACCATAAAGTCGATATTGCCATAAGCAACTCATTTGGGTTCGGCGGCACAAATGCCACCCTTGTTTTTAAAAAGATTTAGTGAAAAAAACCCACCGAGCTAAACTAAAAAATCTACCTGATTTACAAGGTTTAGCTCGCTGTTTTCCAAAACATTTTCCCGCCCTTCTTGCCAGCAATAGTATCAACCAAAAAACTGGGCGTTACTCGCTGTTATTTCACCGCAGCAAAAAACCACTTACGGCTTCCACCTCATCACAATTGCTACAACTGATGCAGAAAGTCAATAGCAAGGTAAAATACAGCAAGACAAAACTGCCTTTCTACAGCGGCTGGTTTCTCTACCTAAGTTATGAAGCTGTGGCAAGCTGGGAAAACTCATTAACATTAAAAAACGAACCAAATCAACCACTAGCCATAGCCATTCGTTGCCAATCTGCCATCATAATCGATCATATCAAAAACAAAGCTTGGCTGGTTGCCAGCTCAAAAAAAAGAATAAAAAAACTTAAAAAACTGATAAAAACACAAAAATCGACCCCAGCACCAAAACACAACTGGCTTAAATTACAAAAAGACGACGTTGAAAAATATATCGAAAATGTCGAAAAAGCGAAAAAATACATCATAAAAGGAGACGTGTATCAAGTCAATCTCGCACGCAATTGGCAGGTCAAAACAGAACAAAAAATAGATGCAATGGCATTATACCAAACCCTATCACAACACAACCCTGCACCCTTTGCTGGAATTTTACAAAGCAAAAATTTCTCCATCATCAGCTCATCACCAGAACGACTGGTCAAAGTCAGCAAAAACACCGTTCAATCACGCCCAATCGCTGGCACTCGCCCACGCCATAAAGATAAAATTAAAGACAAACAACTCATTAAAGAACTCATAAACCACCCAAAAGAACAAGCCGAACACATCATGCTAATTGACTTGGTTCGCAATGATATAGGACGAGTTAGCAAAAAAGGCAGCGTCAAAGTCGATGAATTCATGGGCATAGAATCCTATCGTCGTGTGCACCATATCGTTTCCAACATAACGGGCACATTAAAAAAAGACTGCACCTCTTTTGACATCATAAAAGCCCTATTTCCAGGAGGAACAATCACTGGCTGCCCAAAAATTCGCTGCATCCAAATCATAAGTGAACTGGAAACTCAAGCACGAGGAGCCTACACGGGTTCCATGGGCTACATCAGCGATACTGGCACCATTGATTTAAACATCTTAATACGCACTTTTGCTTTACAAAATAATCAATTGACTTTCCATGCCGGAGCTGGTATCGTTTATGACTCAATTGCCAGCAAAGAAGCCCAAGAATCCATGCACAAAGCCCATGCCTTAATCACATCTCTTGGTGCCTGCCCGCGAATAGACAACTTACTGTGAAAAAGGTGGAAATAAAAAGGTGAAATAAAACATGAAAAAAATCCTCATCCTCTGCCTATGTACTGGCACTATATTCGCCAAAGTCAACACCCCGCAGCAACAACATTTAAAAAACAACCTCACACCATTTGGGGCAATTAAAAATGGCAATGGCAAACAAATTCCCGTCTGGCAAGAGCAAACAAACAAAACAACAAACACAAAGGATGATGCCATTCTTTTCACCATTACCCACGATAATTACCAAAACTATTCTCAAAACCTCAGTGCAGGGCAACTCGCTTTATTTGAAAATTATAAACATTTTGCCATGCCTATCTATCCAACAAGACGCACCGCAAGTGCCCCCAAGTGGGTTTATAAAAACACTTATGACAACGCACTAACCACCACACTCAATGAAAAACAAAGTGGATTTGAAAACTACCACCCAGGCATACCCTTTCCGCTTCCGCAAAATGCCTTAGAAGTCTATTTTAATCACGTCAGTCGCTGGCGAGGATTACAAACACAAACACAAAACAGTGATGCCGTGATTTATGCCAATGGCACATTCACTTTATACACCAAACAAACCTTAATTCGTTATGACGGCTATCTGCCAAGCCTAAAAAGCAAATATTTCATTTCATTAGTCGCCAAAGTTTTAGCACCTGCCACACAGTCTGGAGGCGGCATTTTAGTGCGAGAACCACTTGACCAACTGCACGAAAAACGTGCCTCATGGTTATGGGACAAAGGCAGAAGACGCGTAATCCGAGCTCCCAATGTCGCCTATGATTCTCCCGTACAATCAGCCAGCGGTTTACGTACCGTTGATGACACCGACTTAATCAATGGCTCACCCGACAGATTTACTTGGAAAATGCTAGAAAAACGAGAACTCTACATTCCCTACAACAACGACAAACTCGCCAGCAAACAACTAAAATACAAAGATATTCTGCAAAAGCAACACATCAACCCAAATTTTACCCGCTACGAATTACACCGTGTTTGGGTGATAGCCGCCACACTCAAAGAAAAATGGCGACACGTCTACTCAAAAAGAGTATTTTATATCGACGAAGACAGCTGGCAAGTTATGCTAGCCGACCAATACAACAAGCAAGGAAAACTCTGGCGTGTAAGCCTAAGTTATAGTAAATTTTATCAACAACTACCAGGCATCTACCCTGTTTTGAATGTTTATCACGAACTTAACAGCCAAAAATACCATGTTATGGGCTTGCAAAATGAAGAAAGAACAACAATCAAATTTAATGGGGAAATAGCCAAAAATAACATCTTCACACCCTCTGGCTTTAAACGCTATATGCGATAAATACTACCTTCACACCTTCAACAAATTCTGCACAAAAAAAAAACCTGTGATAAAAACCACAGGTTTTCTTTGTCGTGACTTGGATTAATCTAAAAACTCAGTCCAACCATGAGTCCAAGCTTGGGCTTTTGATTTAAAAGCTCCAACATAATTAACCTTATCAAAAAATGCACCCCAAACTGCTGGATCTATTGTTTTGTTTGTCGGTGTGTTAGCCGTTGGGTAAATACCATCCAATGCTGGGTCGGTTGCTTCATTGCCAGCTTGGGCTTCAAAGAAGGATTGCACCGTAAAAGCATCGCCACTTTCTTCTTCAAAATTTTGTGCACAACTAATCACTGTATTTTGCATAGTCGTTGTGCCAGTCAAGTTAGTCGGAGTGCCAGCTGCTGCGAAGGTTGCATCAGAATCCATATCCAAACATTTTTCAAAACCCGTGACAATCACATTGGTGAAATTTGCACCTGTTCCACGTCTTAACAAAATTCCAATGGTGGTTTTATTGTCAGAATCAGCACCAATAAAAGTAGCATTAGCAATCATTGGTTGAGCACGCGGGGTTGCATCATTATTAAGCTCATAGTTATCCGCTTCTATACCTCTATCCTTGTCATTGGCAGCATTTGGATCTTGTTTAGCCAAAAGGTATTGAACTTTACCATGCCAACCATGCGTCCAATCTAAGGAATCATCTTTGATATGTGTCAATACAATGTGCTTTAAATTGGCAGTCCCACCAAACATTTCAATGCCATCGTCTTCATTAGCATGAACTTGTACATAGTCAACAACCGTTCCATCGCCAACTCCTTGGAATGCAATACCATTTAACTCATCTTCGTCATTAATTCTGAAACCACCGAATTGTACGCGCACATATTTTAAAACACCACTGGAATCATGCACTTGGTCACCACCAAAATTACCCGATGCCCCTTCTCCCGTGTCTTCACATTGATCAAAAGGAACAGAATCATCACAAATATTCAGCGGAGCTTTACCATTAAGCACTAAACCACCCCAGTTACCCGCTCCAGCAGAAGCATCACTGGCATTATAAGGACCAGTAAAAACAATCGGTGCATTGGCTGTGCCTTCTGCAAATATCTTAGAACCACGTTGCACTGCTAAAAAGTCATTGCCAGTAACGCCTAAAATACGCGTGCCAGGTTCAATAGTTAAATTTCCTGTAGTACCACCATCTTGACCAACAAAAACAGCCCCTTGCAACACCCAATTCGTATCATTGGTTAAGGTCTTATCACCCGTTAATGTACCTGTTATGACACAAGTTTTAGCTTGTGTTGATGCGGTAGCAAATGATGGACATGCAGTAAATTCGGTTTGATAAGCACAAACAGAAGCATCGTGATTTTTGCCAACGATATTATCTAATGGTACCAAATCAACGGAAACTTCACCAGATGAAATGATATCATTACTAATACCTGTTAAATGAACGGATGCTTTTTGGCAGCTTTTAAAATCAACTTCCATGGTGCCAAAATTTGTGCTGGTTGCACTGCTTTGATTCGCAATTGAACCACCCGTGGTAGTTATCATGTCAAATGACAATACAGACTGTCCCGCAAGAACTTCACTTGAACCAGTAGTCCAAAACGGATTACCCGCATCGTCATAAACGTAACCTGCAACAAACATTAGACCTTTTTCAGGACCTGTTTTTAAATACTCAAAACTCCAACCACTATTGGTGCCAGATTTGTACCAAAAACCTTCAAACATTTTATTATCTACACTAATAGCATGCGTTGCACCTGTTAAGACTAACGCCGCGGTTAATAAAGTACCTTTAATTTTACCAAATTTCATAAAAACCTCTCAATCACTTAATATTAAAAAGAAATAACTACTCACACCTACCGTCATTACCGCAAAGGCGGTAATCTCAAAAAAAGCACTTCACCATAGAGATTCCTGCCTACGCAGGAATGACGGAGCGAGTTGCTACAAAAAGAAGTGTGCATAGTAGATATTTTTCATGACTGTTTAATGACAGCAAAGTGAAGTTTGAATGACATTTATTTCATTCTTGTGAAGTCACAATTCCTTAACCAAAACGTCACCTAAATGTCATTATTTCTTCATGATGCTGTCACAAACACCTCTTAGAATGCACGCTTTTCAATAGAAAGAACATCATGCACATACTCGTATTATTTGTAGTTATTTTATTAGCCGCTCCATTGAACACAGTTAATGCTCAAGCTAGCGACAAACTGGCTGAAAATTTAATAAAACTTCGCGGTGAAGTGGAGGATTTACAAGCAGAACTTAAAATTCTAAAATCTGAAAATAAAAATTCTCTCATCTATTTGAGTACGCGCAAAACCGAACTGCAAGCCAATGTTGATAGAAAAAAACTGCAATTAAAACAAGTGCAAATTGAGTTTGAAAAACTGCAAGAAAAAGTCAAATTATTGGGAGCAGATTCCGAATCATTAATTCCACAGGTCTTAACCCTTATTCAAGGAGTAAAAAGCAACCTCAAAACAGGTATCCCATTCAAACAAAAAGAACGATTGTCCGTGGTCGAAGAAATTGAACGTTCACTTAACGCCAGAAAAATCACCTCACAAAATGCCATCAATCGTTTGTGGGCATTTTTAGAAGACGAGTTGCGCCTAGGCCGTGAAAATGCCATCTATTCGCAAACCATAGAACTCAATGGCAAAAATATATTGGTAGAAATTGCAAAACTTGGAACGGTCATGCTGTATTTCAAAACCAGAGATGACAAATATGGTACAGCAAAACAATCAAATGGCAACTGGACTTATCATTTAATCAAAGAACAAAAAAAAATAAAGCAAGTCGCAGTTTTGTTTGATTCATTAAAAAAACAAATTCGTCAAGGCTATTTCACCTTACCTTTAACCGTTCAGTTTTAAATTGAGATTAACATGAAAACATTAACAACACTTTTATTACTGCTTAGTTTGACGCTTAATACTCAAGCACAACAAAATCAAGACGTACAAGAGCCAAAATCATCAATACCCAAGTTAAATCCACAAAAGGCGAGACAAGATTTAAACAAAGCTTACCAAAAAGAATACGCCTTTTTGACCGCACAAATCAAAAGCATAAAAGCACGAACCCAAGCCTATAAACGCACCGCAGCTCAAGACAAAACAAAACTCAACCAACAAATAAGCACACTTGAAAACCAATTATTAAGTCTAGAACAGTCTGTTAATCAAAAAGAAGACGATGTCTTTGCTTTAGAAAGAAACACCGAATCCGCCAGCGATAACAGCAGTCTACTGAAAGCAACCATTACCCAAGCGAAATCCACATTAAGTGAGTTTAATCAACAATTGGCTACAGATGGTGAAGCTAACACAGAAAATAGCGATATTGAGCAAGTCGCTAAACTCATAAATTTTGCCAACCACGTCATTCAAAAACACTCAACCATCAGCAAAACCCAAGGTTCGTTCTTTTTACAAAATGGACAAGAAGTTCATGGCGAAATTATTAAAATAGGCAATATCGCCTCCTATGGGTTTTCCAAACAAGGGGCAGGAGCTCTGGCACCCGCTGGCGAAAATACGTTTAAAGTTTGGCGTGATGAAGACTCACCAGTAATTGCCGAACTTTTTAACGGCAAAGCACCAGCCTCATTGCCCATATTTTTGTACGAATCAAGCATCAAGTCAATTGATGAAAAAAAGGACAAAACCATACGAAGCGTTATAGATTCTGGTGGTTTAATTGCTTGGATTATTGTTTTTCTGGGTGTATTTGCCTTTGTTCTCATTCTATTACGCATGTGGTTTTTGAAAAAATCTTCTTCAAGCACCGAAAAAATACTGAACAAAGTCGTTAAAAACATTGAAGACGATGACATGGAACACGCTCTACTCGTTGCCAGTCATAAACACAGTTCCAGTGGACGTGTGATGTATGCCGTTTTAAGGAATATTGAACGGGATCGCGAACACATTGAGGATATTGTTTCCGAAGCCATCTTGCATGAATCAGGGCAACTCAATCGTTTTGGCTCATTAATCATGGTGGTGGCAACCGTTTCCCCACTTTTAGGATTATTGGGTACAGTTACTGGCATGATTTCAACCTTTGATATCATTACAGAATTTGGCACAGGTGATCCCAAGCTTTTATCCGAAGGCATTTCCGTTGCCTTGGTCACCACCGAAGTCGGTCTCGCCGTTGCTATTCCTGCCTTATTATTTGGCAACATATTATCAGGTTGGGCTGAGCGTATTAAAGATGATATGGAAAAAGCAGCCCTGCGAGTGATTAATGTTTTTAAAAAATTACAGAACTAAGACCATGAGCATTTGGCAACAGTTATTGGACTATTTTAACTCAGGTGGTTTTGTCATGCCACCATTGGTGCTAGGCACTGTTATTTTGTGGTGGACACTGGGTTATCGCCTGATTGCTTTAAAAAGTGGCACATTACGCAGTGCCCGAGCCTTAGTTTACCGTTACCTGAAAGGCAAAATGCCCAGCGGCAATGGTGTCATGGTGCGAGCATTGTTTAAAGGCATGGCATTACGCAATAAAAAACTCGACAATCTTCGCCGTTATTTGGACGATGCTTTTGCCGAAGAATACGCCGAAATAAAAAAATACAAGGTCATTATATCAACCATTGTTATCGTTGCTCCGTTGCTTGGCTTGCTTGGAACCGTTTCTGGCATGATTGAAACCTTTGAATCATTGGGTGATATGTCCTTGTTTTCACAATCTGGCGGTATCGCTGGCGGCATTTCACAAGCCTTAATCACCACCCAAATGGGCTTGGCTGTCTCAATTCCAGGTCTTATTGTCAATGGCTTTTTGGATAAAAAACAACGGAATTTAGAGATTGAAATGGCACAACTCAAAGATTTATTGTGTGCGCCTATTCCTGGTGAAGACGAGTTGGTGTTAGAAAATCATAAGCTTAAAGGTAATAATTATGCGTTTTAGAGAAAAAAAAGAAGTGGTCGAAGACTTAAACATTTCCCCCTTAATTGACATGGTTTTTATCTTGTTAATCTTTTTTATGGTTTCCACCACCTTTGTCAAAGACATGAAGCTGGATTTAGACCGACCTTCAGCTTCCTCAGCCAGCACCGCATCCACCAAAGCGGTGCGGGTTTATATTGATAACCAAGGCGAGGTTTATTTGGATGGAGAAAGCATTCGCATTTGGGTACTGCAATCACGCTTACGTGACGTGTTAAAAAGCAAAACACCCAAGTCGGTATTAGTCGTTACCGATGTTAGTGTGCCATCTGGCAAATTGGTCGAAGTGGTGGACCAAGCACGATTGGCTGGTGCCAGCGATGTTGGCGTTGCGACCTCCAAAGAAGTCGGTGAAGGTTGAAATGGCAAAGCTTGATACAATGAAATACCCTAAAGAGTCAGACAAATGGTTGCGGTTTTTTAGTGGCTTTGTTTCCATGTTAGTGG
>CAZQMH010000053.1:0-13435 GCA_964594435.1 uncultured Alcanivoracaceae bacterium | reverse complement strand
GTTTGCGTTTTCTGTATTTATTGCTTTTAGCCGCATAAAATAATACAGTGCATTGTCTTTTTCTGGTTGAAAATAGCGTTCTTGGGCTATGGCTTTGGTGATGGCAGTATTGAGTTCTTCGCTGGTTTGGCTTTTGAGTTCTTCTATGCCCAGTTTCCAGGCAGGAATATCCAAAATAGTTTCGATGGGTGCTGCGTCAGTTTGCGGGTTAAAGTGGTTAATGTTGTCATCCGTTAATATGCCGATACCTGCTGTTTGGTTGTCTGTGATGACGAGTTCTTGTTGGCTGGTCATTGGGTGTTTCATAAGATAAAGAAAGCCAACCAATAGTATTCCAATAATAAAAACGGAGATTTCTTTTGTTGTCATTTTTCTGCTTCGCAACGCTGGCGTAATGTATTGCATATTCTACCATCTTTTTGTGGTGCAATCCCAAGTGGTGTGTTTTTTATTCGATTTATCAGCAAATTTTTGAGGCTGCTGCCATTTTTGTTGCATTCAATGACCATGCTTGCATCTATCATGCTGTAGCCGTCATGATCGGTATGTGCGTCTATTAAATAGTTGGGCACAACAATCTTGAGCATCTGATCATCGGCAATGACGGTTTGATCGCTGCTTGTTACAAGGTGACTCACTGCTTGCTTTGTTGGGTTGTGCACGAATCGTATGCCTGCCACCATCAGCCAATGACCATTTGCCGTCCATCTGTCGATGGCATGGTTGAGCATTTGTTTAAGTGTTTTACCATTTATTTGTATGAGTTTGAGGTTGGACGGATAGGGAAACATGCCTTCAATATGTTTGCGAGTGATGTTATTGTTGGCAGCAATATTGTAATTCAGGCGAATAGAGCCAGAATTAATTAATGCCGCATCGGCTTGGCACAGTTTAAATTCTGCTAAGGCGGTATCGGCAATAAAATCGGCAAGGTTGGTTTCAAAACGACGTATTTCACTTTCTTCTGCAATGAGTTCTACCTTGGTTGAACCATAGGCTTCATCGAGGCAATCAGTTGTTTGTTTTATTTTTTGGCAGTATTTGACGGCTGTTTTTTGTTGCCAATTTTTAATGTTCTGTGCTATGGCACGGTCTTTTTGAATATCTTGGTCGAGCTCTTGAATAATGGGCAAAAAGCTTGTTTGTTTGTTTTTGTCAAGCAGCACTTCAATGATAGCCACAGAGGCGGCATCGGCGTCTGCTTTTACTATCCATGTGTTATTGATTTGTTCAAGCTGGTGATAGTGTTCGTGACCACCTATAATAATGTCAGGGCGGTAGCGTTGGTCTAATTGCAGTACTTTTTTATCATCGCTGAGTTGTTGGTGAGTTAAGGCGATGACCACATCTGCTCCTTGTTTTCTTAAAAATGGCACGTAATGCTTGGTTACTTCAATGGGATTATCAAAACTGGCAACATACGCAGGGTGTGCCATATTGGTGGTGAGACTAAATAGTCCGACATTTATGCCGTTGATTTCCTTGATAATCCATTTGTGCATTTTTTGTGAGCTGATTTCTCCAAGTTTTGCATCATGGTACCAATTTATGTTGGAATCAAGCCAGTAAAAATCTGATTCATTGATACGTTGTTGCAAACGTGGGAGGTATTTCATTTTGGCTTTATCAAATTCATGATTACCAAAGGTTACAATCATGTTTCTATCGAGGTTGTTAGGCTTGCCATCTAATAAATTCATGGCATCAATCATGGCAGCACCTTGATTGACTCTGGCACTAAAAGAGGGTTGTAAAAAGTCACCTGCATGCAAAACTAATACTTCTTTGCCCTCTTTTATGAGTTTGTCACGCATGGTTTTGACCCGAGCCAATCCACCAAGTGTGCCATTATTGAGACCATTGGCTCGGTACACATCGTTTAACGAGAGTATGATAAAGGATTGAGTCTTGTGTTTTTTATGGCAGGCCGAAAGTGAAAATAAAATAAAAATAAGCAAAAAAAGATACAGATTAGTGAATTTGATAGATTTCATGTTGGTACAATATTAGTTTTATGATTAAATAAGCAAATGATAACAGATTACCAGTGGATTGACGATAATTCGCAATTAGAAGACTTGCTTTTGTCGATAAAATTAACAGATGCCGTCGCATTTGATAGCGAGTTTGAGCGGACTAATACTTTTTACCCCAAACCTGCATTGTTTCAGTTGCAAATAAATGGACAATATTATCTTTTGGATATGGTTAAGCTAACAAACTTTGAGCCTTTAAAAATTCTCTTAGATAATATCATCTTGCATTCTGGTTCTGAGGATTTGGAAATTATTTATATGCTTAACCAGCAAATGCCAAGCACAATATTTGATACCCAAATTGCTGCCGCATTGTGTGGTTATGGCTTGCATTTTTCTTATCTTAATATTTGCCAAGAATTACTTGGTGTCGAGTTGAAAAAAGCCGAAAGTCGCTCAAACTGGCTCAAACGCCCTCTGTCTGCCAAACAAATCAAATACGCTATTGAAGACATTTACTATTTGCCCGCTTTGCAAGAGAAATTACAGGCTAAATTAACCGAACTTGGGCGTATGTCGTGGTTGCAACTGCTTGGAAAACAAAAAGTTAACTTAATTCTTGAACACAATCCCATTGAGAAACTATTTTTAAAAGCCACCATTAGCAATCGCCTTAACATCTTTAAACAAAAACAATTGTGGGCACTTTTGCAATGGCGAGAACAACAAGCCAAATCAAGAAACAAGCCACGAGGCTGGATAATCAAGAACGATAAAATAGTCAAAATCCTATTAAGCCAACCCAAAAATAAGGCAGATCTTATCCAAGATATTGGTTTGTATGGTAAATTTGTCAAATACAGCGGTGATGAGCTGTTAACAGTTCTGCAAAACAGTAAAAACATTAATGAAAGAGAACTGCCCAAAATCGCCAATCTAACACCAGAACAGGGACAAAGACTGGCTGGGATTAAAATGCAGTTAAACGAAAAGTGTGAACAATTATCTATTCCCTCATCTCTTGTCATTAATAGTGCTCAGTTGAAGTCTTTGGTCGCTCATGACAAGTCATTAGCTGATATTCCCTTATGGCAATTAATCAACCAATAAAACAAAAGGGCTACATTTTTGCTTATTTTGAACAAGGATGGGAAGGGCGAATTGACTTTGCTTTTCATTCAGAAGAACAGCAAACTTTTATCATTTTAGAAACAGGCGATAAGCTTACTTTGTTTAATAAGGATAATGCTATTGTGTTTCAAGATGAACTTAAATTTGTTAAACGCCGCTGTTGGGACAAACACAATCTGAATGCAGATATTTGGTCATTTGTAAAACAAAGCGGTATCCCTTATGCAAAATGGATGCAGTGGTTTTGGCAGAAACCAAACTTAAGTGCAGAGTTAATTAAGTCAGAAGTTGTAAAATAATTCTCGCCAACACCTTAAATAACTTGCACAATTTCAGTTTAAAACTACAATACACTCTCAAAGATTTCGGGATGTAGCGCAGCCTGGTAGCGCACCACAATGGGGTTGTGGGGGTCGGAAGTTCGAATCTTCTCATCCCGACCATTTTAAAAGTCAATAAAATCAATTATTTACCCCAAATAATTGAATCAACGAGGTGAATTATGAAAGATCCAGTAAGAGTTGCCATCACTGGTGCAGCCGGTCAAATCGGTTACCAATTATTATTTAGAATTGCCGCAGGTGATATGCTTGGAGCAGACCAACCTGTTATATTACAATTGCTTGAAATTCCGCCAGCAATGGGAGCTGTTGCTGGTGTTGTTATGGAATTAGAAGACTGTGCTTTCCCTTTGTTGCATTCTGTTGTGGCAAGTGATGACCCAAATGTAGCTTTTAAGGATGCGAATTATTGCTTGTTGGTCGGGGCACGCCCACGCGGACCTGGCATGGAACGCAGCGATTTATTAGAAGCCAATGGTGCTATTTTTACCGTTCAAGGCAAAGCCATCAATAATCATGCCGCCAGCGATGTAAAAGTTCTTGTGGTCGGCAATCCAGCCAATACCAATGCCATGATTGCAATGGAATCTGCTCCAGATTTAGACAACAAACAATTTACTGCCATGACCCGACTTGACCATAATAGGTCTTTGGGTCAATTAGCTGCCAAAACAGCCAGTCAAACCAGCGACATCACCAATATGACAATTTGGGGCAACCATTCCTCAACCCAGTATCCCGATATTGCAAATGTTAAAATTGCTGGTAAAAGTGCAACGGATTTGGTGCAACGTGATTGGTATGAAAATGATTTTATTCCAACCGTACAAAAACGTGGTGCAGCTATTATTAAAGCTCGTGGCGCCTCAAGTGCAGCATCAGCGGCATCTTCTGCCATTGATCATATGCGAACGTGGGCACTTGGTACCGCTGCTGGCGATTGGGTTTCTATGGCGATTCCTGCCGACGGTTCTTATGGTATTGAGCCGGGCATTATCTTCTCTTATCCAGTTACCTGCAAAGATGGTCAATACGAAATAGTACAAGGCTTGGATATTGATGATTTCTCACAAGCACGTTTGGATGCCACTGAGAAAGAATTACGTGAAGAACGCCAAGCAGTTGAGCATTTGTTAAGTTGATTAGCTCACATTTTGGTATTTTTTATTCATCTTGAATCAGCAGGTAGTAATAACTGCTAACTGCTAAAATTATATTAAATGAAATATTAGGGGACAAAAACATGCGTATTGGCATTCCTAAAGAAACAAAAACATTAGAAGGTCGAGTGGCACTTGTGCCAGCGGCGGCGGCAGATTTGGTTAAAGCAGGGCACGAAGTTTTTATCGAAACTCATGCAGGAGATAAAAGCGGCTTTAGCGATGAAGATTATAGCTCAATTGGCGTAAAGATAGCAAAAGATGCACAAGATTTGTACGCCAAAGGTGAAATGATTGTCAAGGTCAAAGAGCCCATTGCTGGTGATTTGAAATATTTACGCAAAGACCATTTATTGTTTTGCTATTTGCACTTGGCAGCAGAACCCAAACTCACACAAGAATTATTAGACATTGGCTTAACAGGCGTGGCTTTTGAAACGGTTGAAGAAGCTGATGGTTCATTACCTTTATTGGCGCCAATGAGTATTATCGCTGGCATGATTGCCACCCAAGTGGGCACGCATTTATTGCACCAGCCCAGTGGCGGCAAAGGCGTGTTGCTGGGTGGTTTACCTTCAACCCAACGTGGTAAAGTTGTGGTCTTAGGAGCAGGTGCTGCTGGCGGCAACTCTGCGGCTTTGGCAGCAAAAGGTGGAGCCAATGTGGTTGTTTTCGACAAGCGTCAAGACCGTTTGGCAGAAATGATGGCACTGGGAGCCAATGTCACCGCACTTTATCCCTATGAAGACAGTGTCGCCAAAGAAGTCAGCGATGCCGACTTGGTTGTCGGTGCGGTTTTGGTAACAGGAGCTAAGGCCCCACATGTTATTTCTGAGGAAATGGTCAAAAACATGCAGGATGGTTCAGTCATTGCCGATATTTCTGTTGATCAAGGTGGTTGCGTAGAAACCACCAAGCCCACAACATGGGAAAACCCCACTTTTGTGAAGCATGGTGTTACGCATTTTTCTGTAACCAATATGCCAGGTTCTGTTCCCCGCACTTCAACCCAAGCGATTTCTGCCGCTATTTTGCCCTATGTGCAACGTTTAGCGGCTGGTAATTGGCGGGAAGTTGATTCTCTTATTAAAGGTATCAATGTTGAAGGCGGTAAAATTGTTCATCCTGCGTTGCTATAAAATATCGCACAACTCAATATGAAAAAAACAAAGGTATCAGGACATATCCGTAATCGTGTAAGGGAAAGTTTGTTCTTTCTGATTATACCAATTGCCGCTTATGTTTTGTTATCTTTGTTAAGTTATTCTGCCAGTGATTCTGGGCCTTTTTCTGCATCCGACAGCGATACTTTTCACAATTATGGTGGTTCCAGCGGTGCTTTTCTTGCCGATATTTTACTCAATACCATAGGCTATCTTGCTTACTTTATTCCTATTGGTTTGGTATTTGTTGGTTGGCGAGTGTATAAAAATGCAGAAATTGATGAAGATATTAGCTGGTTTGACACCTTAATAAAAGCAGGCGGATTTGTCTCAACCTTGTTATCAGGTTGTGCTTTGGCTTTTCAATACATTTCAACTCATGGTGCGATTTTTTCTGGCGGTGGCATTGTTGGTGAAATCGTTGGCAAAATGCTTTTTAGCAGTTTAGGAAATATTGGCGCCACATTAATTCTCGTGGCAATATTTTTAGCAGGCATTACTCTTTTTACAGGTATGTCGTGGATTCAATTTGCCGATTTGGTTGGTAAATGGACTTTTGATTTTTTCGAGTGGCTGAAAGGAAAATGGGATGTATTTAAAGACTACAAAGCGGGCAAACAAGCAAAAGCTGAAAGGTTTGAGGTCAGAAAAATTGATGCCCAAGTGCAACAACAACGACAGCCGATAGTCATTGAGCCTGCCTTTAAACCCACAACCCCAGAAAGCAATCGAGCAGCGGCTGAACGCCAAGGACAGCTATTTGACACTTTGCCAGCATCGAAATTTCCACCATTGACCTTGTTAGATGACCCTAAATCCCAAACTTCTGGTTATTCAGCAGAAGAACTGGAGGTTTTGTCTCGACAAGTTGAGTTAAAATTAGCCGATTTTCGGGTTAAGGTCAAAGTTGTTGGTGTTTTACCAGGACCCGTGGTCACCCGTTTTGAACTGGAACCAGCCGCAGGTGTCAAAGTTGCCCAAGTGGTCAATCTTGCCAAAGATTTGGCACGTGGTTTATCGGTTATTAGCGTGCGCATTGTTGATGTTATTCCAGGCAAACCTTTTATTGGCTTGGAGATACCAAATACCAATCGAGAAATTGTCTATTTAAGTGAAATTTTACGCTCAGTTGAATACGACAAATCACGCTCTCCTTTGACCTTAGGCATGGGCAAGGATATTTCTGGCAAGCCTGTGGTGGTCGATATTGCAAAAATGCCGCATGTATTGGTGGCTGGGACAACGGGTTCAGGTAAATCTGTGGCGGTTAATGCCATGATTGTGAGCCTGCTCTACAAAGCAACACCTGATGAGGTCAAAATGATAATGGTGGACCCAAAAATGCTTGAACTCTCAGTTTATGAAGGCATTCCTCATCTTTTGGCTCCAGTTGTAACCGACATGAAAGAGGCTTCAAACGCTCTGCGTTGGTGTGTTGCGGAAATGGAACGCCGTTACAAACTGATGGCTGCCGTTGGTGTAAGGAACTTAGCGGGTTTTAATCGTAAAGTTAAAAAAGCACGTGAAAATGGCGAACCTCTGCTTGACCCTCTGTTCAAACCTGACGCCTTAATTCCAGGGCAAAAACCACCAGAAGTTGAACCTTTGCCTTATATTGTGATTATTATTGATGAATTTGCTGACATGATGATGATAGTTGGCAAAAAAGTTGAAGAACTCATTGCTCGATTGGCACAAAAAGCCAGAGCAGCAGGCGTGCACTTGATATTAGCGACCCAACGTCCGTCGGTTGATGTTATCACAGGACTGATAAAGGCCAATATTCCAACCCGAATTGCCTTTCAAGTATCATCTAAAATTGATTCTCGCACCATTTTAGATCAAGGCGGAGCCGAACAGCTATTAGGGCACGGAGACATGTTGTATTTGCCACCTGGAAAAGCGATACCTGAACGTGTTCACGGAGCATTTGTCGATGACCATGAAGTGCATGGCATCGTCAATTATCTCACCAAACATTACCAAGCAGACTATAAACAAGGTATACTCGATGAAGTACAGCTGACCGATGATGGACAAGAACTCAGTGCCACAGGCATCCCGCAGCCGCCGGAAAGTGATGTCGATGAATTGTATGACAAAGCCGTTTTTGTCGTAACCGAATCACGCAAAGCTTCCATTTCGTATGTGCAACGTCGCTTGCGTGTTGGCTACAATCGAGCCGCAACAATCGTAGAACAATTGCAAGAAAATGGCGTGGTTTCTGCTCCTGCCCATAATGGCGCACGTGAAGTTCTTGCTCCTGCACCTGTTTCCACCGATGACTGATAAATTATTTGAGTAGAACAATTCAAAATTTGTACGGTCTAAGCTATAATAACTCAAATTTTTTAGGAAAAAACCATGAAAACCAAGTCAATTATTACATTCTTCTTGTTAATAACGAGTTTTTTGAGCGTTGCGAAAAACGAAACAAAGCCTCTGACAGCAGATTTGTTATTGGATAATTTACGCAAGGACTTAAACGCTTTGCAAGCAAATTTTACCCAATATGAAGTGGATGCCAATAACAAGACATCAGAGAAATCCACTGGCATCGTATGGTTACAAGCACCCAATAAATTCAAGTGGAGCTACCAAAAACCCATACCTCAACTGATTGTCGCCAGTGGTAAAACCGTCTGGATTTATGACGAAGACCTCGAACAAGTGACCATAAAAAAACAAAAAAACAAACAAAACCCCATCTATGTTTTACTCGACAAAAACAGAACACAGCAAAATTATACTGCCAAACTATTACCTCAGAACAAACAAGACAAACAAGCTAAAAACAGTTTGCAATGGGTTTCCTTAATACCAAAACAAGCCAGTGAAGATTTAAAAATCGTCTGGTTAGGTCTACAGGACAATCAATTAAAAGTGCTAAAATTACAAAACCAATTGGACAATATAGTGGTGTTTGAGTTTAATCAAATTCAGAAAAATCCCAAACTTGACGCAGATTTTTTCAACTTCCAACCACCCAAAGGCACAGATATTATTCGTGAAGATGCCATTAATCCTGAGTTTTAGAGCCAAAAATGCAGCCCTTGGCGGATAAACTTCGTCCACAAACTTTAGATGAAGTGGTTGGGCAATCGCATCTTACTGGCAACAATCGACCTTTGCACAAGGTTGTTGCTACCAATCACCTGCACAGTATGATTTTATGGGGGCCGCCAGGTACGGGGAAGACCACCATCGCTCAAATTCTGTGCCAACAAACAAACTCAGAACAAATCATACTCTCGGCAATTCTTAGTGGTGTGGCAGATATTCGTCAGGCAATAAAACAAGCAAAAGACAATCTTAAAAATGGCAAACAAACAGTTTTATTTGTTGATGAAATTCACCGCTTTAACAAATCTCAACAAGATGCTTTCTTGCCACACATGGAAAATGGCTTGATTACCCTTATTGGTGCAACAACTCAAAACCCATCTTTTGCACTAAATAACGCACTTTTGTCACGTGTGCGGGTTTATGTTTTAAAAAATCTAGAAGAGGATGATTTAGCCAAGCTTTTAGCCAAAGGCACAAGAGAAACTCAGCTTGAACTCAGTCTTGAACAGCAAAATATTTTATTACAAGCGGCAGATGGCGATGCGCGACGCTTGTTGACTTTAGTAGAAGTTCTGGCTGATTTTGCCACGAACCATACCGTCAAAGATGAAGAAATCAATCGCATAATCTCAGGGCAAACACGAAGGTTTGATAACAAAGGCGATGTTTTTTACCAACAAATATCCGCCTTACACAAATGTATTCGCAGTTCAAACCCTGATGCGGCTTTGTATTGGTTAGCACGTATGCTGGATGCGGGTTGTGATGCGAACTATTTGGCACGAAGGTTATTACGAATGGCAAGTGAAGAGGTCGGTAATGCCGACCCACGAGCCATCACATTGTGTTTAGATGCTTGGGAAACATGGCGAAGATTGGGTTCACCCGAAGGTGATTTGGCACTTGCTCAAGCGGCAACCTACTTAGCAAGCTGCCCCAAAAGCAATGCTGTTTATGCCGCTTTCAACTCGGCAAAAAAGGACGCAAAGAGCTTTGGCTCGCTGGATGTGCCGATGCATTTGTGTAATGCTCCGACTCAGCTTATGCAGGACTTGGGCTACAAAAAAGACTACCAATATGACCATGACACAACAGATGGCATCGCCTATGAGCAAAAAGGGTTTCCTATTCAAATGGGCGAAAAAGAGTATTACCAACCCAAAAATTCAGGTCTAGAAATAAAAATTGCCCAAAAATTAGCCCTTATTCGAGAAAAGAGAAATGTTTAAACATGTTTTAGTGGTTGCTGCTGGTGGAGCACTTGGTGCTGTCTTGCGGTATCTTAATGCCAAATTATTCACCCATATTTTTGGTTCGCCATTGCCTTGGGCAACACTAATCATCAATGTTCTGGGTTGTTTTCTTATGGGTTTGGCTTATGAATTTTTGCTCAATAAATGGCAAGTAAGTGATTCTCTAAGATTATTTGTTATGATGGGATTTTTAGGCGCTTTAACCACATGGTCTACTTTTTCTATGGAAACAGTTTTAATGTTGCATTATGGCGAATACCTAAAAGGCTTGACTTATCTTTTTTCTACATTCATATTTTGTTTTTTAGCTTTTTTCCTTGGCATGAGAATTTCCACCTAAAAACCAACAACAGGTTTAAAAAAAAGCTTTACATTTGATTCAAATAGGCGTATCTTAAAGATGGGGAAAGAATAGAGAAATTAGGTATGCAACTAGTGGGGATAAGAGTTTGTCCGAGAGTAGAAATGCTATTCTCTGAAAAGCTTTTGGGTATTTTTTTATTATTAATGAGTCAAGTACTTGAGGCTCAGCCTGGTATCGAAACCAATAACCCAGATAAATCAACCTATTTAGTCGCCATTTCAGACAACCCACCTTTGTCTTTTTTAAACGAAGAAAACAAAGCCGCAGGCTTGATTGTCGATTTAATAAATGAAATGGCAAGGCAAGAGGGCTTTGAAATAGATTGGGTCTTTGATGATTGGAATATCATTCTCAACAAAACCAAGAAGCAACAAATTGACATGCTGACATCTGTCGGCATAACGGCAGAAAGACAAAAGTATTTAACCTATTCAACACAGAGTTTTATTGCAAGTTGGTCGAGTATTTATTTGCCACGCGGCTCTTCTGTGAATAATTTTCTTGATTTAAACAATAAAACAATTGCTATTTTAACCGATGATATCAATGGTAAATTCCTAAAAGAAC
The DNA here is from genome assembly GCA_964594435.1 of uncultured Alcanivoracaceae bacterium. GTDB lineage: Bacteria > Pseudomonadota > Gammaproteobacteria > Xanthomonadales > Marinicellaceae > NORP309. Next base: position 2,414 of record CAZQMH010000053.1, on the reverse strand, counting down.
GCTGTCTGAAATTTGAAATTCATTGTAATTTTATCGAAACACAAACCTACCAAGAACTTTTTGAAAAAGTTGCCAATGCTCAAGTTGACGCCATTGTTTCAAATAATATCGCAGGGACATGGTATGCCAATAAATACAACTTACTCAGCAGTTCAATTTTTTTTAAACCCTCCAATACCCATGTTGCCGTACCCATAAACAGCAACAAATACTTACTCAATACATTTGACCGTTACATGCAGCAATGGAAGAAAAAAGAAAATTCAGCCTATTACCAAATCAAATCCAAATGGATGGCAAGCATCACTGAGGATTCCTTACCCAAAACATTTCTGTATTTTATTTATGGATTAATAATGTTTGCAATCATGGCTTTTTTGACTGCTGTGACTTTTAAACGACAAGTAAAAAAGAGAGTAGCAGAGCTTTCAATCAGAAACCAACAATTCAACCAAATAATAAACCTCGTACCGCATATCATTTATGTATCTGATGCAAAGGGAAACATTTTAGTTGCCAACAAAAAAGCCAGCCAATTTTTTGGCATGACACCTGAGGAAGCCCAACTCTACAGCATTGACAATATAAATGAAGCAAAGCACGACAGTCGCTCATACCTCAATGACAATAAATTATCCAAAAATCTCAGCCATGAACGATTACAAGAAATTGAAACATGTGATTATCAAAACAACAAAACCACCCTTTTATTATCCAAAATGCCTTTTAAAAGTCATCATAACAACCACACCCAAAGCGTTACTGTTGCGGTAGATATTACCGAGATGAAAGCCTACCAGCGGCAAATTATTCAAATGGCTCATTACGATGGTTTATCAAATTTACCAAATCTAGTGGTTTTTAAAAAAGACTTAACTACCTGCCTTGAAAGATGTAATAAAAGTAAAAAGCAAGGAGCTTTTTTGTATCTTGACCTCGACTCATTTAAAGACATTAATGATTCACATGGACATAGCATCGGAGATTTATTAATCCAAGCTGTTGCCAAACGACTCATGGAAATTGCACAAAACAACAAGGTTTACCACTATGGTGGTGATGAATTTGCCATCAATTTGGAGAATTTATGCTCCGATGTTAGGCACGCTCACTCTCTTGCTACAGATTACGGGCAAAAAATATTACAAGAACTCAGTCGCCCTTTTAACATAAAACAGAGAATTTTTCAAATCAGCTCATGTATTGGTGCAATTATCTACCCACATCATGGCAAATCAAATGAAGTTTTATTACAACGTTCTGATACCGCTCTCAATAAAGCCAAGTGCAATGGACGAAACACTATTTGTTTTTTTACTACGGAACTAGAAAAATCAGTTATTCAACGACACCAATTAGAGAATGAATTACAGCAAGCTTATAATAATGATGAATTTAAACTACTTTATCAACCTATTATACAAGGTTCAAACCAAAGAGTCGTCGGTTGCGAAGCCTTATTGCGATGGCACCACCCCAAAAAAGGCATTATTCAACCTATTGAATTTATTCAAACGGCTGAAAAAATCCATCTTATGGTAAAAATTGGTTATTGGGTGGTCGAACAAGCCTGTATGCGTATCAAAAATTATTTACTCGATAGAGAAGAACCACCTGCCGCCAATCAAGCATGTTTCATTGCGGTAAATATCTCTGTAGTGCAACTTAAAGACGAAGAGTTTTATCATAAAATAGAACAACTCATGTCAAAATATGCAATACCAAAAAATTGTTTAGAATTTGAAATAACAGAATCAATTTTGATGGATGACGTCGAATTATCTATCGCTATTTTTAATAAAATAAAGCAATTGGGCATAAAAATCTCAATCGATGATTTTGGCACAGGCTACTCATCCTTTAGCTACTTGGTGAAATTGCCGATTGATAAAATTAAAATTGATCAATCGTTTGTAAAAGAATTACCGCACGACAAAAACAGTGCCACCCTGGTGCGCACCATGATAAAAATGGCAAAAGAGTTAAAAATCAAGGTTTTAGCCGAAGGCATAGAAAAACAAGAACATTACGACTTCCTCATCAAGGAAAACTGTGATTACTATCAAGGCTATTATTTCGATAAGCCACTAAAATATTCAAAACTCCTGCAAAAGATTATATAATACCCAAATCCCGATAGAGAAAATCACACGCGCTTGTAGCTCAGTTGGATAGAGCAGCCGCCTCCTAAGCGGCAGGTCGGACGTTCGAATCGTCTCAAGCGCGCCATTTTACGAAATCTTTAGGATGAAAATCAAGGGCTAGCAATGTATTATTTTTTTACTATCGGCATTTGGGATTAAATAAAATAAGTTCGTATTAAACTTTCAGTTATATCAGGTATTCCACTTATAAATACGGCTTTATTATTAAAGTGCGGCAGATTGGTTAAGACTTAGCATAACTGCCCCTCT
>CAZQMH010000052.1:10486-13469 GCA_964594435.1 uncultured Alcanivoracaceae bacterium | reverse complement strand
AAATTTCGGCGGCTTTATTTTATCTAAAAAATTACTTTTTAAGGGTGCTTTTAAGGCATACCTACCTTCAGTTGAGAGGTAGGCTTTGTGCAAAGCAATAGTAAATGTTTGCCCTTCGTCATCGCTGTTCAGAAGGTAAACGATACGGTGTCTTGCCATGTTTGGGTAGGGGTCAAAATGCTGTTTATTTATCCAATTTTCAAAGGTGTCAGCTAAATGGTTGCTGGCTTGTAGTTGTAATGTAAAGGGTGGTAACTGATGCAAAATAACTTTGCTTTCGATTAATAATGCCAGCAAATGCACACACAAACCTGATTGGCGACAGGAGCAACTGCCAAGATTTTCTTTGAAATTAACCTCCATGTTGGTGTTTAATGGCCAAGCGAGGCTGGTTTTGTAGTGTTTATTGTTTTCCACAATTACAGCGGTTATGATTTCGATATTTTCTTTGTGCTGCCATTTTTTTAAAGCACCATGCAGCAGCAGATTGCTTGCTTGATAAATTTGATCGAGACTGGCTAATTGATTTAACAGGTTTTTTGGACCCTTAAAAGCCATGGGTATTTGCAGCATTGGTATTTAGGTAAGATAAAAAGCAGTGAATAATACCATAAAGCTGTCATTTTTTCTCAATTGATTTTCGTCAATGCTTATTTCGTTATCAAGCGTTAAGATTAAGGCAATCGAAACCAGCAGAGAAATGAAAATGATGAAACCAATTGAAGTTGCCAATGCCCTTAAAATCAATCGTCCAGAATTGGGTGACAAAGTGGGTTTAGGGCTTTATCGCTTGCTAAGACTCGTGGCATTAGAGGATATTATGGGGCCAGGAGCATCCTCGATTAGTTATTATGCAGGAAAAAAGTTAGGTCAACAACTTGGAGTGAAGTCAATTAATGATTTGTTAGAATTTTGTCAGCAGATAAATATAGGTAAAATTAGTGTATCCGAAATCGTCGATAACAAGGTTCATGTTGATGTACACGAATGTGCAACCTGTGCAGGTATGGAGCCTGTTGGCAGACCTATTTGTCATTTTGAAGGTGGATTAATAGCAGGAGCATTGGAGTCGATAACGAACACCAAAGTTCAAGCCAAAGAAGTCACTTGCATTGGTGGTTTGGGCGATGAAACCTGCGGTTTTGATATTATTATGACCCCAGTCGTTAAAGCATAGATAAAACAATAGCCGTTATGAAGACGATTATTACAGGAATTACCAAAGAAACGACCGCAATGTCTTTGTAAGACTGTTTGTGGGAAAGCCCGCAAATTGTGAGCAGAGTAATGACAGCTCCGTTATGGGGAAGGCTATCAAATCCACCTGATGCCATTGATGCCAGTCGATGCATCCATTGCAACGGGATACCATTGGCTTGTGCCAATTGATTGTAAGTATCACCTAACGCACCGAGAGCAATAGTTAAACCGCCAGAAGCCGAACCAGTAATGCCTGCCAAAACATTGATGGCAACGACTTCAGAAATCAATGGGTTTCCTGGTGAAATATTTAAAACCGCTTCTTTAACGATAGCAAATGCCGCTAATGCCGCAATTGTCGCACCATAACCGACTTCACTGCCCGTATTAAAAGTTGGCAATAACGAACCCATCGCTCCATCCGTTAAGGATTTATTTAAATCTTTGAATTTCTTAAAAAATAAAAAAACAACCACAAGGTTAGCAGAAAATAAGGAAATAATCATTGCCCAAATACTGGCGACTTTATTGAGTGAAATGTTACCAAACTTATCTTCACTTAAATAACTCACATCCCAATGCGGAATAAAGTATTTAGTGAAAACATAGTTGATGGCAATAACGCAAATGATTGGGGTTATCGCTAATGCAAATGAGGGCAGGTTGCTTTCATCATGAATGACAGGCTCGTTAATATGTTGGCTACCGTATCCAAGTGATGCAGATTTTTGGATGCGGTAATTTATCCACAAAACACCCAAAACCATGATAAAAGTCCCTGCAATAATACCAATAACAGGAGCGGCATAAATATCTGTGGCAAAATAAGACGTGGGAATAATATTATGAATTTGCATGGTGCCAGGCAAACATGTCATGGTAAAGGTAAAAGCACCCAAAGCAATAGTCGCAGGGATGAATTTTTTCGGTAAATCCGCTTCTTTAAACAAAGCGGCGGCTAAAGGATAAACCGCAAAAGCCACAACAAAAGCCGAAATACCACCATAAGTCAACAAACCACAAGACAAAACAATAGCTAAAGCTGAATGTTTTTTGCCGATAGTATTAATAATGGCTCGGGCAATAGATTTAGCAGCACCAGAATCTTGCATCAGTTTGCCAAAAATAGCACCCAGCAAAAAAATAGGGAAGTATTTGGCAATAAAACTCACCGCCTTGAGCATAAAAATTTGTGTGTAAATTGCCATGATATGATTGCCCTCGCCTGAGAAAATCACAGCAAACAAAGCCAAAAGTGGTGCCAGAATAATAACCGAGACACCACGGTAAGCAAAATACATGAGTAAACTTAAAGAAACAACAATTGCCAGAACGCCAAACATATACTATTCACAAGTTGAAATTTAGCCATTATAAGCATTTCTAAAAATAATACCCAAATCTCGTGAGAGAAGTGTGATATTTTTGGGTTTTCGGTAAGGTGATTTGGGATTTATGTTGATACTATCGAGATTTGGAATAAAAAAATAAAAAAATAAAAAAAAGACTTGTCATTCTCCCAGCGATACCCTATCATACGCATCCTTGCAAAAGTTACTGAAAAAGCAATCTGTTTTTAAGGTGATTTAAGACCCTCAAAGGGCCGTTAGCTCAGTTGGTAGAGCAGTGGACTTTTAATCCATTGGTCGAAGGTTCGAATCCTTCACGGCCCACCATTACTTATCCTTATAGTACAATCACTTATAAAAATTGCAAAAATATGCAAATTCAATTTTGAGGACAAAAAAAGTCTATTTTAAGGACAAAAACAATGAAACCATTT
>CAZQMH010000052.1:0-10476 GCA_964594435.1 uncultured Alcanivoracaceae bacterium | reverse complement strand
AAGGTTCGAATCCTTCACGGCCCACCATTATTTATCTTTATAACTCAATCACTTATAAAAAAACTAAAAATTTGCAAAGTCTATTTTTTAGGACAAAAACAAATGTAACTGCTCGCACCTACAGTCATTGCCGCGAAGGCAGCATCTCATACATAATAATTACAATGGTTGGTAAATTATAAAGCCCTTTACCAAAGAGATTCCTGCCTACGCAGGAATGACGTGACGGTATGAGTTGTTACAAATAAATAAACCATTTGTTCAATTAAGTTCGCATTGGGTTGATGGAATTTAATTGAACTCAATTCGTTTGCCAAAATGGTATGCGATGACTTGTTTTTCAGCTAATGTATTTTCTACCAATTCATCATAATTTTCTAAAAATCGTTGTTCTATGGTATCCAGTTTTTCATGCAAGGATTTGGTCTTGGGTGAATTGCTGATTAAGGCACAACAGTCTTTGTAAGGTTCGACACATACATCAAATAAATTTAGCTGACGCGAAAGACTTACAATGTCCTCTTTGTTATAAGTCAGCAAAGGTCGAAGTACAGGCATGTCGATGGACTTTGTCATGCTCACAATGTTTTCCATTGTTTGCGAGGCAACTTGTCCCAAATTATCGCCCGTAACCAAGCATTGGGCATAAATATTCCCAGCAAGTTTTTCAGCCACACGTGCCATAAAACGTCGAAACAGGATTAAATCATAATCCAGATTTTTTTCCATCAATGCCAAATCAAAATGCGTGTAGGGTACGAGGTAAAGCCGCACTGTGCCACAAAATTCGCTGATGCGTTGTGCAATGCGTGATACTTTGTAGTTTTCTAATTTATTTGCTTGAATGTTGGTGGCAGTGAAATGCACAAAATCTATGGTGCAACCACGTTTTGCCATCAAATATGCGGCAATTGGTGAATCAAAACCACCTGACAATAAACACATAACTTTGCCCGTTGATGCTACCGGTAATCCGCCGATGGCTTTTATTCTATTGGTATGAACTGCCATGCCACGAGAGGATATATCAACATAAAAATATTGGTCAGCATGGTTCAGGTTGACATTCTTCCATTCGGTGTTTTTCAAAATAACAGTTGCCAATTGCATTTCTAACTCTTTGGACGATTTGACAAAACGTTTGTCCGAGCGCTTGACTCTTATGGCAAAGCTGGCATCGGTGACATAGGTTTCATTGGCGAGTTGTTCTATTAAGCTGTCAAGTTGTGATAAATCAGGGCTATAATGAAATAAATCGTATTGTTTGTTGGAAAACCAAAACACTTTTGATAACCAAGCAATGCCTGGTATTTCGGCTAATTTTGTTACAATTTCATCAAGGTCTGCAGTGAAGTCTATGGGAATTTCAATAAACATACGGTCATGAATCGATACCACATCCCAGTTTAAATTCAGTGATTTGATTTTGTTGCGAACATTAACACGGAGTTTTTTGACAAAAGAATGGCGGTTGCAGCCTTTAAGGGTTAATTCGCCGTAATGAAGTATGATTCGATTTCGCATGGTGACTTTTAAAAAAATAAACCATTGTAACGGTCTCAACCAAATCAGCAAGAAATTTACTGTATCTTTTTGTTTTTGGTGATAGAATCGTAACGGTTAAATCTGCTTAGATGAGATTTTAGGTTTGTATTTTATTTTTAAGAGGGGTCTGATTTTGTAGATTGGTACCCCTTGGGTGTATTTTAGGAAATAATTTTTTTCAAACTTATCATCTTTTTCAATAATCTTACAAGCATAGGTTTTGGCGTATTCATTTCTTTTTTTCATGGTCCAGCGTGAGGTATCAAGCAGTGCATCTGGGTCACTGAAATTGACTTCTTCAATCAATGAATTGTCTATTTTTATGGCATTTTCATCAATGGGCGTTCTTAAAATGTATTGCCCTGTTTCTGACACCAGAATTTGTAATTGGCAAAAAGGCTTGAAACCTGTAAAAACATTAACTTCATCATCTTTTGTTTTCTTAAGAAAGACTAAATAACGTTCACCTTCGGCTTCTCCGTCAGGATAATAACAGGCTTTGTCTTCAAAACCCTTGGCAACAACAGCTATAGGTTCGCCTCGTTCTACACCTTTATAAGGTATTAAAACTTTTAAATAGGCATAACCTTCGGCATTGAGTTCACGCACTTTTTGGTATTCCAATCCCTGTATTTGGGCAATAGCAACCACATCTGCCCAAGCGGAGGCTTGTTCAAATGTTGTAAAATCATGTGTTTCAAGTCGTTGTTTCTTTTTATCAACTAACTCGTTTGGATTTTGTTTGAAATCGACTTGGGCGAGTAAGTTGCTTGAAATTAAAATCAGAGTAAGTAGTAATTGTATCATAGGGTTTTCTATTGGTTCATCTGCCACTAGGACAATTATTGTTGCATAATAGTTGCAATTTTCTCACCGAGTTTTACGGCATCATTTTCACTTAAATCAGGCAATAATTGCACCGTATTTGCAGGGAAAAGTAAAATAACGGTAGAGCCCATGTTAAAACGTCCCAATTCGTCGCCTTTTTTGAATGACGTTTGACCCGTTATGGCGACCTCGTGCACAGTGTTGGCATAGGGTGGTGTGACCAATCCATTCATGCGTGTTTCCATGCTTGAGACCATAATCGCACCAACCAAGACATAGGCAATTTGCCCAATTTCTGTTTCTAAATAACAAACCAATCGTTCATTGCGAGCGAATAAACGTGGAATACTTTCCGCCGTCCATTTAGCAACCGAAAACAACCTTCCAGGCACATGCACGGTTTTGCTGACTTCGCAATCCATCGGGGTGTGCATACGGTGATAGTCTTTGGGTGATAGATAAATGGTGGCAAATTGCCCATTTTTATAGAAATTGGCGGTTTTTTCATCACAGGCAAGCAATTCTTTAACGCTAAAATCAAAGCCTTTGGCTTGAAAGATTCGTCCTTCTTTTATCGTTCCACATTGGCTGATAGCTCCATCAACTGGCGAAATAATACTTTTTGGGTTGTTATCTATTGGTCGAACGCCGTCTTTGAGTTTACGGGTGAAAAAAGCATTAAAATGTCGGTAATCATTTATATTGTCTGATTCGGCTTCTTGCATATTGATGTTGTAGGCTGTGCTAATTCTTTTAATAATAAAATTTTTCACAGGTTTGACTTGCACGCGCATGAGCCAAAAGACCAATCGAGATAACAGTTTTTGTGGCAAAACATATTGAAAAAAAGTGTAGATTTTACGTTTCATTATTTGCGACCAATGAGTTCAGTTAAATCATGAGCTATTTTAATAGCCTCATGTGGTGAAGGGAAAATGCCATAAAGCTCTTTATTGGGAGCAATAACAAAAAGAGCCGCAGTGTGGTCAACATTATAATTGTTTTCACCTTTTTGGTGGTCATCAATATGGTAAGCGGCTCCGATTTGTCGGGTCAAGGCAAGAATATTGGCATCATTGCTACTTGCTGCATTAAATTTGGGATTAAAAAAAGCGATATAATCTTTTAAGTGTTGGGCAGAGTCACGTTCGCCATCAACGGAAACAAACAGTATTTCAGGCATTTGCTTGATTTTATTTTCAGATAATAATATTTTATAAGTCTTTTGTAATTCGCTTAATGTTGTTGGGCACACATCTGGGCAATTGGTATAACCGAAAAAAAGTACCGTCCATTTGCCGTTAAAATAATTTTCATCAATTTTTTGTTGGTTCTTGTCAATTAAATAAAAACCTGAAAAAGCTTTGCTTTGAGGATAAAGCTTTAAACTTTGGTAGTGTGCGGTTTTTTTCCCATTTAAAAAAACTTGAGAAGCAAAATAGCCGCCAACTCCAGCAGCAACAAGCAAGATAAGGATGAAGAAAGTTTGTACTTTTGAATTATTTGGCATAAAAAATGTTGACATCATTTGAAACTGTAGGCATTGTACGATTTTTTAGGCAAACATAAACCTTTGATGACAAAAGAACAGCTTTTTGAACAATTAAGTCAGGCATTTGAGCAACATGATTTGTTTTTTGGTCATGGTGTAATTGATGCTGAAGATGAAGCGATGATGCTTTTGATGAAAGTCTTCAAGCAGCCTGTTGATGAAATATTACGTTCTGGGCATGTTGAAGTCAGTCCCCAACAACGTCAAGAAATAGCAAAGCTGTCAGCTCGTCGAATAAAATCTCAAGCACCAATGGCCTATATTGTTGGTGAAATACAATTTGCTGGGTATCATTTTTATTGTGACAAGCGGGCATTGGTTCCGCGTTCGCCCTTTGCTGAAATTATTGCCAACAATTTTACCCCAATTGTTGATGTTTCTTCCGTTAAAAACGTGCTAGATTTGTGTACAGGCGGCGGTTGTATTGGCATTGCTTGTGCTAAAAAAAATCAGCAATGGCAAGTGGACTTAGCCGATATTTCTGCCAAAGCACTGACTTTAGCCAGCGAAAATATTCAACGCCACAGCTTGCAAAGTCGAGTCAAAACGATAGCATCCAATTTGTTTGATGAAATCACACAAAAATACGACCTCATTGTTTCCAATCCGCCTTATGTTAGCGAAGAAGAATACCAACAACTACCAAAGGAATACCGACAAGAACCGAAGTTGGGTTTGGTCACTCAAGCTCATGGGCTTAGAATTCCTGTGCAAATTCTCTACCATGCACCGCATTATTTGCATGATTTGGGTCATTTGTACTTAGAAGTTGGTTACAGTGATGAATTATTAACCTCGGTGTTTGACTCGGTTGATTTTCAATGGTTGGAATTTTCTCACGGTGGACAAGGCATTTGTGTCTTTAGCAAAGAAAAATTGTTACAATACCAACCTTATTTTAAAGCCTTTTTAGAGAAAGAAAATGTCATATAATTCCTTCGGTAAACTTTTAAAAGTCACAACATTTGGTGAAAGCCATGGTTTGATGATAGGTTGTGTCATTGATGGATTTCCTGCGGGCATGGCAATCAGCGAAGAAGAAATAAAAGTCGAACTTCGTCGCCGAGCTACAGGTAAATCTCGCCATACTTCACAACGCAAAGAAAAAGACGAGGTAAAAATCGTCTCGGGTGTATTTGAAGGCATAACCACAGGTATGCCGATTGCGTTGTTAATCGAAAACACCGATGCCCGCAGTAAAGATTACAGTGAAATAAAAGATGTTTTTCGCCCAGGTCATGCTGATTTTACCTATTGGCACAAATTTGGTATTCGTGATTATCGTGGTGGCGGGCGTTCTTCGGCTCGTGAAACCACCATGCGTGTGGCAGCAGGAGCATTGGCAAAAAAATGGTTAAAACAACATTTTGACATTACTGTACAGGCTTGGTTGGCTCAATTAGGGCAAATCAAAATTAACAAAGAAGACCTAACTGTCTGTGATAACAATCCTTTCTTTTGTCCAAATAACAAACAAATCAAAGAGTTAGAAGATTATCTTGATAAGCTACGTAAGACTGGTGATTCGGTTGGTGCAACCATTGCCGTTGCGGCAAAAAATGTTCCTGTTGGTTTGGGCGAACCTGTTTATGGTAAGTTGGATGCTGAAATCGCTTTGGCAATGATGAGTATTAATGCAAGCAAAGGTGTGGAAATAGGGGCTGGATTTGCCAGTGTTGAACAATACGGTTCCCAGCATCGTGATGAAATTGTCGATGGGGTTTTCCAAAGCAACCATGCTGGCGGCATATTGGGTGGTATCAGTACTGGGCAAGACATTACTGCCCAAGTCGCTTTCAAACCCACTTCTTCTTTAAGGCTTCCTGCACAATCAGTTGATAAATTTGGTAACAATGTAACCGTTGTCACCAAAGGTCGGCACGACCCATGTGTTGGTATTCGGGCTGTGCCAATTGTCGAATCCATGATGGCATTACTTATTATGGATCATATTTTAAGAAATAACGCATTATGTGGTAACTATTCATGAGTAAAAAATACAATGTAGCCGTTGTTGGGGCGACAGGAGCTGTTGGCGAAGTAATGTTGACCTTATTAAAGGAGAGAAAATTTCCAATTAATAAGATTTATGCACTCGCCAGTAGTAAAAGTGCAGGAAAAAGCGTGCAATTTGGTACGCGCACATTAAAAGTTGCTGATTTAGCTCAGTTTGATTTCAGTCAATGTGATTTAGCTTTGTTTTCAGCTGGCGGCAGTGTCTCGGCTAAATACGCACCAATTGCGGGCGATGCTGGTTGTATTGTTATTGACAACACATCGCATTTTCGACGTGATAAAGATATTCCTTTGGTTGTGCCAGAAGTCAATCCTGAGGCATTAAGAGATTTTAAACCCAGAAATATCATAGCCAACCCAAATTGTTCAACCATACAAATGTTGGTTGCCTTGGCACCCATTCATAAGGCGGTTGGTATTACACGGATAAATGTCTCAACCTATCAAGCGGTCTCAGGTGCAGGACAACAAGGCATCGAAGAACTTGCCAAACAAACATCGGCTCTTTTAAGCTTCGGTGAAGTTAAGGCGGAAGTGTTCAGCAAGCCCATTGCTTTTAATGTCATTCCACATATCGACACCTTTCAAGAAAATGGTTACACCCGTGAAGAAATGAAAATGGTATGGGAAACTAAAAAAATCCTTGATAATAAAATCTTGGTCAATCCAACTTGTGTTCGCGTTCCTGTTTTTTATGGGCACAGCGAAGCAGTGCATTTTGAAACGAAGAAAAAAATTGAGCTAGATGAGGTGATTGATTTGTTAAAATCAGCAAAAGGTGTCACAATAGTCGATAATCCAAAGCAATTGCAGTTTCCTACACCTAAAGAAGACGCCAGCGGCAAAGATGATGTTTTTGTCGGCAGAATTCGACAAGACATCAGTTGTGAAAAAGGCATAAATTTTTGGGTCGTATCGGATAATATTCGCAAAGGTGCGGCATTAAATAGTGTGCAAATTGCAGAGAAAATGATAAAAATGCAACTTTTTTAGTAACTTAGGGCAGTTTTTTAATATAAATTCTTGGATTGTTGTTAAGATTTAGTTATCATAAAAGCGTATTGTAATAAAAATATATTTCATTGAGTTTTTTGGGAGCCATAAATGAAGAAAAATTTTAAAAAATTAATCTTACCTGCAAGTATACTTGTAGCCTCACAAGCCATAGCACTTGGTTTGGGTAATTTGCAAGTTGATTCGGTATTAGAAGAAACACTGAAAGGTGAAATTCCTTTAATGTTAGACGGAAGTGAAAACCTTGATAGCCTCAAAGTTTCCCTTGCCTCAGCAGCTGATTATAAACGAGTAGGTTTAGATAAATCCTATGTGCCATCCAACATACATGTCAGTATAGATGACAATAATGATGGAAAATACATTAAAATATCTTCAAAAGGACCGGTGACTGAACCGATAGTCTCCTTATTGGTTTCCGTAGATTGGTCGAATGGACATTTATTGCGGGAATATACTTTATTGCTTGATCCTGCCGCTTATACAGTGCAATCACAAGATAATTATACCGCACCAGTTCAAACACAGACCTACAAACAACCAGAACCTCTGGAAACTACAGTAGAAACAGAGACCACAGACACAACTGCACTTGAAGAAACGACTACAGAGGTAGAAACACAAGACACGCAAGACACAGTAGAAACCACCACCACTTATGCCGAGCCAGACACTACTGTTAGCTACGCATCAGATCAGGTCGTTGTTGCCGCTGGAGATACCTTGTGGAGAATTGCCAGCAATAACAGCAATGGTTACACACCACAACAAATGATGGTTGCTATATTTAACAACAACCCATCAGCCTTTAATAATGGTGATATGAATCAACTCAAAAAAGGTGCTGTTTTAGACATCCCAAGTGCTGAACAGGTTGAATCCATTGGCTACTCAGAAGCACTAGCCGAAGTAAAATCACAAACACAAAACTGGTCGAGCTTACAAACCGAAGATAATTCAGATTTGTATGAAACCGATAGTGAAAGTAGTACTGCTGATGAAAGCAGTACCGATTATGGAATTGAAATTGTACCGCCCAAGGATGCTGATGAAGCAAGTGATTCCACCGCAACCGCAGGTACAAGTGATAGCGATGATACCACAGAAGAATTAAATCGAACGCAAGAAGAATTAGCCAATGCGGAATTGGAAAAACAAGAATTAGCCGAAAAAGTCAAAGATTTAGAAGAAATTGTCAAAGACCAAAGCGATGCTTTGGATGTGCAAGATGATGACTTGGCTGATTTACAAAACAGTTTAACCGATGAGGTGGTTGATGAAGTTACTGAAGTTGCCGATGACTTAACAGCAGAAGCAACTGATGAATTAACTGACAATCTCACAGATACAGAGCTAACTGACACCGAAGCCACAGACAGCGAAACAAACGATGATGAAACAACAGAAAGTGAAGTAACAGATGACGACTTAACAGATGTTGCAAGCGACGATACAGAAACAAGTGATAACTCAGAGGTTTGGGATGACGAAGAGACCGACAGTGAAAATACTGAAACAACCGACACATCAGACGATGCCGAAGATGATTTAACCATCACCAATGTTGATGAAACAGATGAGGCATCAACAGAGACAAGCCAAGAAGTCGAACAACATCAGCCTCCTCTTGACCTCAGTCGAAAACCCCAATCCTTTATGGATAAGGTTATGGCCTACAAAACTGAAGGCTTAATAGGATTGGGCGTATTGTTGCTTGGTTTATTTGGTTTCTTGTTTATGCGTCGTAAAGGTGAAGCGGTAGATGCTGGTGATTTTCTTGACAGTATAACTACAACAGCAGATGACGCAGAGTCAGCAGTAAGTGCTGAAAGTGAAGATTTGGCAGAAAGCATCGAGGAAACTTTAGATGAAGCAGAAGATACACTAGAAGACGTTGCCGATGATGTGACCGAAGATATTACTCTAGCCGATGAGGTAGAAGAGGCAGTAAGTGATAGTGTAACCGAGCTAAATTTAACTAATTTAGATGATGATTTTGATGATTTAGAAGATTCTATTGAAGAAACGGTAGATGAAGCTGTTGAAGACATCGAAGATATTGCTGGTGATGTAAGCGATGATTTTGATTTGGATGATGCCTTTAATTTAGATGATGAACCTGAAGTTGCCGTTATGGATGAACCCGTTGAAGAAGACGATGGGGACTTTGATTTGGATGACCTCGATGATTTTGATGACCTTGATACCCTTGAGGCTGAATCAGATACAGAGGAAGAAGTCGATGAATTAGGTGACATTGAATACGACACAGCAGGTTTACAAGATGCCATCAGTGGACTGAAAAAAGACACAACTCAAGAAGTCGAAGACCTTACACAATCGGTAGCAGAAGTTGATACAGCGATAGATTCAGAAGTTGATGAACTGGTTGAAAGTTTTGATGATGAATTAGTCGAAACGCTGGATGAAGCCGAAGATGTCTCACTTGATTTTGATTTGGATGACTTTAGTTTAGATGATGATAGCCAAGATGTTGATAGTTTTGCTTCTGAAATTGATGCCATAGTTGATACTGTTGAACATGACTCAAGAGATGTAGAGGAAAAACTCGAAGAACAAGGCTTTGATTTGGATGAAACAGATAGCACTGACACCGATGTTGCACTCGAAGAAGAGTTTGATTTAGGCTTCGACTTGGATGAAGGTGGCGATGATGCCATAGACACCAAGCTTGATTTAGCCAAAGCTTATTTTGAAATGGGTGATGTTGATGGAGCCAAGCAAATGGTTGTAGAAATTATCGAAGAAGGTAATGACGACCAAATTGCCAAAGCCACAGAGCTCAAAAATGAAATAGAAGGTTCATAAATTAGCAAATAATTTAACGCATGAAGAAGGCTGTTAGAAAAAATCTAACAGCCTTTCTTATTGTTAAGAAATGCCTTGAAATAAAATGAAATACGCTTGCGGAATAGAATACGATGGACACGGTTTTTATGGATTTCAGGTTCAAGTTCAAGAACCGACAATACAAGGTTGTCTGGAAAAAGCCATCAGTCGGGTTGCCAATCATAATGTGCGTATCTTTTGTGCAGGACGAACCGACACAGGCGTCAGTGCCAGTGCCCAAGTTATTCACTTTGAAACCACACAAAAACGTGATGATTACCAATGGATAATGGGCATTAACTCCAATTTACCGCAAGGCATTTCCTTGCTGTGGATTAAAGCCGTCAGTGATGATTTTCATGCCAGATTTTCCGCCATACAAAGAAGCTATTGTTACAAAATATTCAATCGCTGGATCCGGCCGGCTATCAATCGTCATGCCCTAACTTGGGAAAAATTACCACTGGATGCCGATAAAATGCAAGCAGCAGCTCACTCCTTAAAAGGTGAGCACGACTTTAATGCTTTTCGCTCCTCCAATTGTCAATCACATACTTCCATCAAAACCATAAACAAGATTAGTGTCACCCGAGTTGGCAATATTATCAGTCTTGAAGTGGCAGCCAATGGGTTTTTGCATCACATGATACGAAACATAATTGGCACATTAT